>DAOUTY010000011.1 GCA_030668425.1 Chloroflexota bacterium | reverse complement strand
TGGTGGGATCTTGACACCCGGTACCATGGCACAGAGGGGCACGCTGAAGTCCAGTGGCAAATCCCTCAAGGAGATATTTGACAGCTTCATGGCACGCCTGCCCTTAGGCCGCATGGGGGAGCCCGACGACGTTGCCAAGGTAGTGCTCTTCATGGTCAGCGCTGCCGCAGACTACATGACAGGCAGTGTCATACTAGTAGATGGAGGATACCTACTATCCTAGATCATATTAAGGCAATGAGGAACACGCACCGAATTCTGACTATACGGCCTCGGACTTGACCTTCGAGTAGTAAGCAGCAGCGCCAAGTGCCTTAATGGCCATATCAAGGTCAAAGTAGGCTGGCAATCCTCGGGATTGTAGCTGGCGCGCCATTTCCTCCATTGCGGGTAAACTGGTTCCGTAAAGCCAGATGTTAACAGCCTTCGAGACATCCTGTGTCGACCTGTCAAACATGTCCACAATCATCGGGTACATAGGAACAAGCTGTTGACCACAGCTAAAAGTTATAGTGGCACAATCTACATTAGCGTCATGGAGCACTATAGACGTTGCTTGTTCAACGGCATAGAAGGGATTGGACGAACTCTGGCTGCGGGAGTCGGACATCGCCGGTCCTACATCAACCGGGTTCTTTCCCAGCCGCGGGAACACGCTCGATAGCTTACGGACTGTGTCTGAGGAGAACTCTGCCATAGTCAGCCCTGCTGACGCAGCTGCGTCGGCTGCCATTACCCCCTGGCCACCTGTGAAAGTAACAATAGCAAATCGGTTGCCCGCGGGTAGCGGCTGATACACCAACGTTTTGGGTACTTCCCATAGTTCCTGCCAGGTATCAACGCGAATCACCCCGACTTGTTTCAAAGCCGCGTCATAGATTCGGTCACTCCCCATCAACGAGCCCGTGTGAGAGGCCGAAGCTCTAGCCCCCGCCTCACTCCACCCTGCTTTCAAAATCACCAGCGGCTTGCGGGCCACCAACCTCCGAGCTGCATCCATAAACCGAGGCCCATTCCTTACATCTTCCAAGTGCATGGCAACTACCTTCGTTTCCGGGTCACCTGCCAGGTAATTCAGGATGTCAACTTCATCGACATCGCACTTGTTGCCGATATCGCACATCTTGCTTATAGGATAGGCCCAGTCTTCCAAAGGGGCTTGATGGGGACCAATAGAGCCAGTCTGACTGCAAAAGGCTACGCCTCCTCTATAGATCCGCTCCTGGTCTGTATAGGGCGGTATCGTCGTTAGGCCGTTAGCGCTGTTGACGACGCCAAACGTATTAGGCCCCATGATGCGGATTCCACTGCGGCGAGCTATAGCTACCAGTTGGCGCTGAAGTTCAGCGCCCTCCTCGCCCGACTCGGCAAAACCCTCTGACATGACAATGACAGCCTTCACTCCCTTCCGGGTACATTGCTCAACGATCTCAGGTACCGTCGATGGGGGTGTTATCACCAGAGCCAGGTCGATTGGTTCAGGAATTTCGTTAACACTGGAATAGACCTTCGAGCCAAAGACCTCGACATAGTCCGAAGGGTTAGGATTGATGGGGTATATTGGGCCAGAGAAGCCAAAGTGGCGCATGTTCTTTATCATCCAATAAGCGGTCCCTGTCACCTCACGTAGCGATCCAATGGCAGCTACAGCGCCAGGCTCGAAAAACGCCTGCATGTCACTTCCATTTTTCGAATTCATGTTGAACTTCTCCTGGCTAGTCCCCCCAAACCTGGTTACTGCCAACGAGGGCGATTCTATGTGCCCAATGGATGAAAGTCAATGGTACTCACCCATCTTTGCTCTACAAATCAACTCGATTAAACCCGTCGCGCGCGCCCATATCACCCACATCATTGCACTGCCCCAGTGTTTTTGATATGATTTGCGCTACCTGAGGCTTGTTACTTCCGCCCAGGAGCTAAGTACGTCATGGCCAAGGAATCGGGAAGGAAATATGAGTTGAAGACCAAGAAACAGCTCATAGCGGAGCTGGAAGTCCTGTACAAGCGCATCGCGACACTTGAGAAGCCGGGCGATGTGAGCGAGTGGAGTGAGGAAGTACTGCTCCAGCGCGAGCTCGCAACGTGCGCAGCCATCGAAGAAATGCCTGACGGCGTAATGCTGGTAGATGCGGGCGGTAAGGTGCTCTATATCAACAAAGCCTGTGAAAAACTGCTCGGATACAAGGCAGACGAACTGATTGGAAAATCCTCCCTCTCATTGCCAACGTACCGCAGTTGGACAGAGCAAGAGAAAGCCAGGAACGCTTTGAAAGAAGTTATGGCGAAAGGCAGCACCGGATATATTGATATGGGTGCCATCACCAAATCCGGCAAGGAAATTCCGATCACCTTTACAGCTTTTGTCATAAAAGACTCCAAAGGCAACCCCAAAAACCTGGTTGCCATCATGAGGGACATCACCGAACGCAAGCAGGCTGAGGATGCCCTGAAAGAAAGGGAGGAGAACTTCCGTGCGCTTATCGATAATTCCCTGGATATCAGCGTGATCACAAATGCTGATCAGACCATCCGTTATGTAAACCCCTCCGTAGAACGTATCCTGGGCTATAAACCGGAAGAATTGATTGGTAAAAACGCCTTTGATTTCCTATCTCCCGATGACTTGGAGAACATCACGCGCAATTTCGACGCCTTCGCTAACTATCCGGGGCAACCCGTATCTATAGATGTACGCTTCCGCCACAAAGACGGCTCGTGGCGTGTGCTCGAAGGTATCGCAAATAATCTTGTCGATGATCCCACAGTTTGTGGTGTTGTTATCAGCGCTCGCGATATTACCGAGCGCAAGCGAGCAGAGGAGGAACGCATCGAGCATGCGGCAGCCCTGGCCAGAGCGGAGGAGCTGCAGTTGTCTCGCCAGAGGATGGTAACCATTCAAGAGTCCGTGAGGAGGGACATTGCGCAACAGCTCCACGGTTCGGTGCAAAACAGGCTCATTATTCTGCTACACCGGCTAACGGAGCTGGAGCGCACCGCCCCGACAGAAGAGCTAACCAATGAGCTGGGTGATCTGCGTCAGAAGCTGGTAGAGTTGCTGGAGAGCCAAGTGCGCTCTATCAGCCACCGGCTCTATCCCTCGATTCTGCGTCGGGGGCTTGTTGCGGCCCTGCAATCTTTGGGGGACCAATTCGAAACAGCCATGGCCGTCGAGATGGAACTGGACGACAACCTCATACAGCGTGAGAGAGCCAATCCCCAGTTGATTCTAGAACAGGTAAGACTCGCGGCATACCGCATCGCCGAAGAGGCCCTAACCAATGCAGTGAAGCACGCAAAGGCCAGCAAGGTAACCATAAGGCTAGAATTGTCTTCCGAAGAATGGCTGCGCCTCACTATGCGAAACGACGGCCAGGGTTTCGACATAGAAAGCATGTCCAGCGGACAGGGCATACTTATGATGCAGGATTACGCTGAGGTCGCAGGCGGGAATTGCATTGTCCGCAGTGCTCCGGAAGAGGGAACAGAGGTTACAGCTATGCTTCCCCTCGCAGGGCCTGGCGCAGAGCCTCCAGAGAGAACTTTACCTTTGGAATGAAGGCCAGCGCGCCCTCTTCCCTTGCCAGTCTCTCGTAGACATGCTCCTCATGGGCACTGACGAGTATTGCTTTTGTGTCAGGAAAGTTATGTTGCACGTACCGGGTAACTTCCAAACCATCCGGCTCCGGCATATACATATCCGCGATCACGAGGTCAGGGACCAAAGACGGGATAAGGCGAACTGCCTCCGTGCCAGTACTAGCCTCTCCTACCAATTGGAAGTCTTCGCTGCCCTCCAGCGTCGTCCTAAGCCACCTGCGAAACTCTGGCTCGTCATCGGCTACAATAACCCGGTACACCTGCATCCCTTCCCTCGCTAGAATCCACGCCTTTTCGACTGAAACCAGAGTAACGACTTTGGGAACAGACAACATAGTGCTAGCCTGACGATTCCCCTCCGTCTATCCCTGACGGCTCTTGGAGCTTTCCAGATAGATGAGGGTGGCTTTTACCCGGGCGTGAATGTCCGGCTCGTGAGAGAGATGTAGCTCTTGATAGATAGCGTTGATGTAGGTTTCCACGGATTTTCGGGACAGCTTAAGCTGCAAGGCTATAGCAGCGTTGCTATAGCCCTGGGCAAGGAGCTCCAGCACTTCCTGGTGTCTTGGGTTCAACCTTGCCACAGCTGAACCTTGCTTGGGCCGCAGGCCTGCTACCACCGCAGGATCCAGTACTACCATGCCCGCCTTACTCCCCTCGATGGTACGCACGATTGTAGCCAAGTCCGGCACTGTCTGTTTCAGGAGATAGCCCCAACCCTGAATCTCATCGAGAGGCAAGCTCGTCACATAGCGCCGCTCGCTATGGACTGAGAGGATAACAACTCCTGTCTGGGGCATTTCCCTCTTGATCTCCAGCGCCGCCGTGATCCCGTCCATCTCTCCAGAAAGCTCAATGTCCATGATCACGACATCAGGCCTTTTTTCCCTAGCAAGGCTGACAGCCGTCTCTCCATCCCCGGCCACTCCAACCACCTCAAGCCCTGGTTCAGCAGATAGAGTGCGAACCAGCATTTCCCTGAAAAGGGCCTCGTCGTCCACTACAACTAATCTAGTCTTCTCCATGTGCGCCTCCTCTCCCAAGACACGCCGGCTCCTGACGGAGACCAGAGTGCATCCTATACTCCCTTACCCCATTATGTCAGGTGCCAGCACCGTTGTCTACACCGTGCCACCACTACCCCGCATGGTGCTGCCCCTTAAGAGTCATTAAGAAACGATAGTGGAACAAAACAAGGAGCGGCACTATACTAATAAACAACTCCAGGCCTTATTCTCTAAGGGGTAATTTGGCAGATCATCACAATAGCATAGATTACATGCTTTTTTGACAGGTCTTGAAACGGCTGCTAGTCTATGGTAGCGGAGTTATAGATTCAAAAAGGAGATGTCGATGATAGGAATAACCTCGTATGGTGCCTATATACCCTGGCATCGAATGGATCGGCAGCTTTTTCTGAAGGCATGGGGAGGATTCGCCATGCCCGGAGAGAGGGCAGTAGCTTACTACGACGAGGACAGCGTCACCATGGCTGTAGAAGCAGCCATAGACTGCCTGAGAGAC
Organism: Chloroflexota bacterium; assembly: GCA_030668425.1. GTDB lineage: Bacteria > Chloroflexota > Dehalococcoidia > SZUA-161 > SZUA-161 > DAOUTY01. The sequence continues at coordinate 11,655 of DAOUTY010000011.1, read as the reverse complement.
ATAGACTCACATACGGTAGACGGTCTCCTATTTGCCACTACCACGTCTCCCTATAAGGAGAAGCTGTGCTCGGCCACCATGGCCCTGGCACTGGCTCTTCGCCGAGACATCCAGACCGCAGACATTACCAGCTCCCTGCGGTCCGGTACGACCGCGATGAATTTCGCGCTCGATGCAATAAGTTCCGGCAGAGCTAACAGTATGTTGGTAACCGCGTCCGACATGCGTTTGTCGCCGCCGTCAGGCATGACCGAACAAGCATTGGGCGATGCCGCAGGAGCTCTCCTTTTAGGCAAAGATAATGTCATTGTCGAGGTTCAGGGGAGTCATTCGATTTCGGACGAGTTGGCCGCTACATGGAGAGGCGAGACCGACACCTTCATTCGTTCGTGGGAAGACCGCATGACTATGGACGAAAGCTACTCAAAGGTAATGCCGGAAGCGATGGAAGGGGTCATGAAAAAGTGCGGCCTGTCTCCCAAGGACTTCGCCAAAGTAGTTTTCGACCCGCCTGGTGATGTGAGAAGGCACGGAAGAGTGGCAGGAGAGCTGGGATTCGAGCCCGCTCAACTGTTGGATCCGGGAGGATTGTTCATGAGCGTGGGCCTCCTCGGTTCAGCCATGTCTTTTACTATGCTGGTAGCTGCTCTGGAGCAGGCGAAGCCAGGGGACAAGATTCTCTTTGCCAGCTATGGTAACGGGGCTGATGCCTTTGTCCTTCAGGTAACCGATGCGATAGAGAAATTTGGAGAGCGGCGAGGTTTCCATAAGCACCTGGAGTCCAAGAAAATGATGCGCAGTTGCAACGACTACCTGAGGTGGCGCGATATCGTTCCGCTGGATCAAGCCAGGAGACCCGAGAGGGGTCACATTTCAGTAGCCGCAAACTGGAGAGAACGTTACGTAGACCTAGGGCTCTGGGGAGTAAAGTGCAGGCGATGTGGAACCCCTCAGTACGATTATGGTGGCATGACTACCACCCCTATACGTGTCTGTGCAGTGTGTCAGGCTGTCGACGATTTTGAGGACTATAATTTCGCCCGCAAAAAGGCTACTGTTTTTAGTTTCACACACGATATGCTGGCGCCGTCTCTGGATCCCCCGACCTCAGTTGCAATGATTGATTTCGAAGGTGGGGGAAGATCACTTTTTGACCTCACCGACCGGGATCCGGACCAGGTCCAGTTAGGAATGGAAGTTGAGATGACTTTCAGGAAGGTGTTCGCCGACCGGGGTCTAAACAACTACTTCTGGAAAGCCCGACCGATAAGGTGTTAAAGGAGGCAAGATATGGCAGGAAGTATTAAAGACCGGGTCGCAATTATAGGCATGGGCTGCACCCGGTTCGGTGAGTTATGGGATAAGGGCCCCACTGACCTCGTGGTTGATTCAGTTGAAGAAGCTTATACCGATGCCGGCATAGAGGCCAAGGATATCGAGGCTCTATGGGGTGGAAGCATTTTCACCGCCCACGGAGGACGCTTCTTTACCGAAGCTCTGAGAATGCAGTATATACCGGCCACCCATGTCGTAAACGCCTGCGCTTCGGGGCAGGACGCTATAAGAAACGCTGCATATGCTGTAGCCGCAGGCATTTATGACATTGTCCTGGCCATAGGCGTCGAGAAGATTAAGGACGAAGGCATGAGCGGTCTGCCCGGCATGGATAACCGTACTCACACGCATGCCGTAGCGACAATGCCTGGAGTATTCGCAATCATGGCTACCAAGTACTTCCACCGCTACGGCCTAACTCCAGAGGAAGGCAAGACCATGCTGGCTAAAATCTCCGTGAAAAGCCACGCTAACGGCTCACTGAACCCCAAGGCCCACTTGAGAAATGTGCTTACTATAGAGAGGGTACTGAATGCTCCAATAATAGCATGGCCGCTGGGCCTGTTCGATTGCTGCGGCGTATCGGACGGTGGTGCTGCGGCCATTCTCACCAGTGCTGAAAGGGCAAAGGAATTCCGTAAAGACCCTGTATATATAAAGGCCCTTCAGATATGCGGAACCCCCTCTTCGGGAAGAATAACCACGGACTACGATTACACGCACGTGGAAGAGAGCTACCGAGCGGGTGCAGCAGCCTACAGGGAGGCCGGTGTTACCGATCCCCTGAAGGAGATCAGCATGGCGGAGGTACACGACTGCTTCTCCATCACCGAGGCAGTCACCATGGAAGACTTACAGTTCAGCCCTCGAGGTAAGGTAAAGGATGATATCGACGCAGGGACCTTTGAACTGAATGGTGAACTACCTGTACAGCCCGACGGGGGATTGAAGTGCTTTGGCCACCCCATAGGTGCTTCCGGCATTCGAATGGTATACGAGCTCTACCTGCAGCTTCAAGGAAGGGCCGATAAGCGTCAAATCAAGGACCCAAAGCTGGGACTGGCTCATAACCTCGGTCACGAACCATACGCACCATTGTGCAGCGTATGCATTGTGGGCCTTTAAGATATGATCACTGTCAGATTCATTAAAGATTAACTAGAGAGGTGTTTGAATGACACAACCTGCTCCAGCATCGCCAGTGTACTGGCGATTCAACCCCGAGGTCTTCAGGCTGATTGGCATCAAATGTAATGATTGTGGCCACATCAGCTACCCGCGGACCAAGATCTGTCATGAGTGTGGCAGCTTAAATCTCGAGGAATATAAGCTCGCCAAGAAAGGAACAGTGCATACCTACTGCGTCAACTGGGCGCCACCTCCAAACTTTGAACCACCGATCACGCCCGTCATCGTCGACCTTGAGAGCGGCGGCAGATACCAAGGTCTGATGACAGAAACCGCCACACCCGAGGACGTGAAAGTGAATTCCAAGGTGGAAATGGTCCTCAGGAAGTTAACTACTGATAGGGGACTGAACGTATACGGTTACAAGTTTAGATTGGTGGAGGAGGATTAAGATGAGAGGCAAAGTTGCAGTCATCGGGGTGGGGATGATTAAGTTCGGGGAACTTTTTGATAAGAGCCTGGAGACCATGGTCCAGGAAGCTTACCTGAACTGCCTGAATAACGTTGACAAGGGAATCGACCCCAAGGAGATCAAGGCGGCTTGGTTCGGGCAGTGGAGCGGGGGTTTTATTGGACAGGGTGCTCAGTCCGGGCAATCGCTGGCAAGCTTTATCGGTAATCGTGATATTCCTGTCACCAGGCTAGAAAACGGCTGCCCCACAGGCGGCGATACCTTCAGGCACGCATGCCTCGGTGTTGCCTCAGGCCTCTATGATGTCGTTCTGGCACTGGGCGCGGAAAAGATGAGGGATAAGCCTTCTGCGGAGTCTCTGGGCGGCGCAGGCAGCGGCGGCGGAGCGGAAACGGGTAGCCACCCCGCATGGATGATGGGACAGGGAGGGCCGGCGATCCAGGCTCTGCACGCTACCCGGCAGATGTATGAACTGGGGTATACCATGGAGGACTTCGCCAGGGTCGCCGTCAAGAACCACCATAACGGAACCTTCTGCCCATATGCGCATTACCAATTCGAGGTAACCATAGAGCGCGTGCTAGGCAGCTACGTTGTTTGCTGGCCGCTGCATCTTTTCGATTGCTGTCCGCAGACCGACGGTGCTGCTGCAGCCATTGTGTGTCGCGCCGACCTGGCCAAGAAGTATACCGACAAGCCAGTTTACGTCCTGGGAAGCAATGTCGGCACAGACCACAGCCAGCTTTGGGACAGGAACAGCTTAGTCGAGCAGCTCTCCAGCGTCAAGGCCGCCAGAGGGGCTTTCGAGATGGCGGGGATAAAGCCGAAAGACGTGGACTTCGGCGAGTTGCACGACTGTTTCACCAACACCGAACTGATGAATATCGAGGACGTAGGATTCGCCCGCAAGGGAGAGGCCGCCCGCATGCTCAAGGACGGTGAGTTCGATATGCATGGCAGGCTTCCTATTAACCCCAGCGGCGGGCTGAAGTCACATGGCCACCCCATAGCAGCGACCGGTCTAGGACAGATCTTCGAAGTCGTCACACAATTGCGAGAGGAGGCAGATAAACGCCAGGTAAAGCTTAAGAAAGGCATCGGGGTCCAGCACAACGTTGGTGGGCCGGCTTTCGGCGTTTCTGTCTTCAACATTCTATCTCGCTCCCAATAATCTATATCTGAGGAGGCAAATGTGGCTGGTATCATAGGATACGGAGTATATATCCCTCGCTACAGGCTTGAGCAGAAAGAAGCGGCCATGCCCTGGGGCAGCTGGTCACCTGGTGAGAAATCGGTTTGTGGGATGGACGAGGACGTAGTTACTATGGCTGCTGAGGCTATGGATAAGGCAATCAACCACGCAGGCATCGATCCAGCGCAGGTCGGGGCTATACACATCGGTACCACCTCTTCACCATATATCGAGCAGTATGTGGCCCCAATCCTGGCTGAAATCCTGGGCTTGCAACCGGAAACAACCATGATAGATTACTCAGGCTCCCTCAACGCGCTTGCTAATGCACTGCTGGGATGTCTGGACGCCATTGCTGCCAAAAGGATCAAGTGCGGCATTGTTATCGGCGCTGAGGACAGGGCTACCGCTCCGGGTGCAGATGGTGATGCTACCTTCGGTGCCGGAGCAGTCGCCATGGTAATCGGAACTACTGGTACTATAGCCGATTTCGAAGGCCTTCACACCTACTCAACCTTTTTCCTTGACAGGTGGCATGCAGTCAAGGACTCCTGGGTATCCAACTGGAATGACTATCGATTCGACCGTGAATACGGGTATCAAAAACACGTGGCCGAGGCATGCAAAGGCCTCGTATCCAAGCTCGGCAAAACAGGACAGGACTATACCTATGCAGTCTTCCCACAGCCAGATGACAGGATTGCAGCTCTGCCAGCCAAAGACCTGGGAGTACCGCGCGAGAGCTTGGCTCCTGCGATTTCATCAACGTTAGGGGATCTCGGCTCTTGCTCAGCCTTTATCAGTCTGGCAGGGATACTGGATAAAGCGAAGCCCGGAGAAACGATATTGCTCGCCTCCTATGGCTCTGGTGCCAGCAATGCCATGAGTCTGATTGTGCGCACCCAAATAGGCAGGAAGAGGAAGCGGGTTGTTCCGTTGGAAAAATACATAGCGCGCAAACAGTATATAACCTACACATCCTATCTGAGACTCAGGGAACACTTGAAACGTGCCCCTTACTAGCATAACGATGCAAACTGGTTGGGCAAGAATGCTTGACATTTTCAGTGCGAGCATTAGAATATGCGCGATTTTCGGTCGTAGCAGTATCAAAGGTCTGGTAGGCACACCGCCAACGTGCTGCAAACTGCGAACTTGGTACTAGCGACTTTCAAGCAATCTTAATTCTACAAATACAAAGGAGGTAGAAATGGCAACCTACACAGGTATGCTCCTGGAAATCGATCTGAGCACCGGCACAATTAGCACAAGCACCATAGATGATAATGTACAAAGGAAATTCATTGGAGGGGCCGGACTGGCAGCTAAGCTTTTTCTCGACCGCGTTTCACCTGACATCGATCCCCTATCTGACAAGAACGTCCTCTTCCTCATGGCTGGTCCGTTGTCAGGGACCAACTTCCCCACATCATCACGCCTTGTGGCAGCCTTCAAATCCCCCCAAACCGGCATCTGGGGGCAGGCCTCAGCCGGAGGAAGCTTCGCTGCCGAGATGAAGAGGGCAGGCTACGACGGAATCGCAATAACCGGCTCATCAAGCAAGCCTGTCTACCTGGTGATTGAGGATGACAAGGTGGAGATCAAAGACGCCGCCGATATATGGGGAAAGGACTGCTATGAGACTACCGACATCCTCAAGGAACGGCACGGAGCGAAAGTGGATATAGTTGAGATCGGGCCAGCAGGCGAGAACCTGGTGAAGTTCGCCAGCATATTGAACGGCAAGTGGGGCTTTATCAGCCGCTGTGGCGGTGGAGCAGTGATGGGCTCCAAGAAGCTGAAGGCTGTAGTAATCCGCGGCACGGGCAAAGTCACGCCGGCCAACCCCGACGGATTAGAGAATGTGCGCAAGACCGTTCTTGACAAGGTCAAGGAGAGCGTGATCTCGCAGGCTCTTCAAGCCGCCGGCACAGCCATGGGTGTGGAGGTTAATGCTATGACCGGGGTCCTGCCGGTTAAGAACTATACTGTGGGTGATGGCAATTTCCTGGCTCCCAAGCTAACCGGAGGCGCAATAACCGAGCAGTACCTGACCAAGCCGCATGCCTGCCTCACCTGCCCTATAGCATGCAAGAGAACGGTCAAGGTCTCAGAGGGGCCCTACGCAATAGAGGAAGGGCCCGGACCTCAGTACGAGACCGTCGGTGCCTTCGGATCCCTAATCGTGAATGAAGACCTGGCCGCAGTTATCAAGATGGGAGAGATGGCCAATCGGTATGGTATGGACAGCATTAGCTGCGGCGCTACTATCGCCTTCGCTATGGAGTGCTTTGAGAAGGGCCTTATTGCATCCAAGGACCTTGATGGTGGTCAGTTGAGATGGGGAAATCCAGATGATGTTCTGGCAGTGATGGAGAAGATCGCCAAACGGCAGGGCTTCGGCGATGTACTGGCGGAGGGCAGCCGAAGCGCCGCCAAGAAAATCGGCAATAATGCTGAAGATTATACAGTGGAGATAAAAGGTCTCGAGTTCGCTCTGTACGACGTTCGGGGGTCCCATGGACATGGCCTGGGTTTCATTATGTCCAACCGTGGCGCCTGTCACGTCGCATCTGATATAGGCAAGATCGAATCAGGCTGGACCACCTGGCCAGATATTGGTATAACCGGCGGCTACGATCCCAAGGCGGACGAGGGCAAAGGTGAACTAAACGTAACATGCGAAAACGTATCAATGTTGTCGAATTCAGCAACGCTGTGCCAATTCTGCCTCATGTCCATAAGCATTACCGATCTGACCGAGGCGCTGAAGGCCAGCACCGGCTTTGATTACGACCTAAACGAAATTATGGAATGTGGCGATCGCATCTGGATGCTTCAGCGGGGTCTGAACAACCTTATGGGCATTACAGCAGCAGACGATCGAATGCCCAAGCGGCTCATGACTCCTCACACCGAGGGTGGTGCTGCAGGCTCCGTGCTTAACGTAGAACTACTGCTGAAGGATTACTACAAGGCAAGAGGCCTGGATGCCAACGGACGTCCTTTGAAGGACAAGCTGAATGCACTGGGTCTATCCGATCTTGCCGCCAGGCTCTAGCTAGGCACCTGGAGAAAAGTTCGTTTTCAATGACAGTACCTCTCCCCGACGGGGGGAGGTACTGCTATAATAGACATCGAGTGACGGGGTGGCTTCTTCGATAGTTTTCTCTACCCCCACCCCACTCGTCAGGTGCTAGCACTGTTGTCCACACCATGTTAACACTATTTCATATAGTGCTGCCCTTAATAGCTGTCAGGAAACGGTAGAAGCACAAAACAAGGAGCAGCACCATATCCATCTACAGCCCCAGGCCTTATTCTACATTAGAATTACGTGTTTTGTATCTATCGCCACGTGACGGTGCTTCAAGCTTAATAACCGTGGCACAAAACTACTAGCATATGCCCGGTTTAGGCCGTGAAAACACCGCCATAACGTTTAGTACTTCAAACCGCTAGCCTAGGGCAGCGAGAGGTGCTATTATATTGGTCAATCCAAGCAGCTAGCCAAGCGCGGACAAGAGGTGGGATTGTGACAAAAGAACAAGAGGGGGCCTTGAGTGTATACCGCATACTGGATCTTACCGATAGCTGGGGAGCTTACTGCGCCAAGCTTTTAGCCGATCTAGGAGCGGATGTCATCAAAATCGAGATGCCCGAAGGAGACCCGGGAAGAGCCATGCCCCCATTTGTAGATGATATACCGCATCCCGAGAAAAGCCTCTATTTCCTGCATCGCAACGCCGGCAAGCGTAGCATAACCCTGAACCTGGAGACTGTCGAGGGGATTGATATCTTCGAGAAGCTGGTGAAGACAGCGGACGTTCTAATAGATAACTCGCCACCAGATTATATGGATTACTTGGACCTTGACTATCCTGCGCTCCAGGAGATAAACCCCAGACTCATTATGGCCAGTATTACCGAATTCGGTCACTCTGGGCCATACAAGTATCGCAAGGGCTCAAATCTCGTTGACTTCGCCATGAGCGGCGTGATGATCACCAGCGGCTACCCTGGCAAAGAGCCCTGCCTGTTGCCCGGATCGCCAGCCTACGACGCAGCTTCAGTACACGCCAACATATCCATACTCTGCGCGCTCCTCATGCGCAGCGCCACGGGGCAGGGGCAGTACATTGACACATCGGTACACGAAACATCGCGCATGGGGCTCTATCCCTGGATAGTGCCCAACTATTCCTATGCCCTCAATCCAGGCGGACCGCCACCGACTCATGAGACGCGCATGGGTGCAGCCATCTACCCTGTATACCCCTGCAAGGATGGGCTAATCCGAGTGGTTGCCTTGACACCGCGGCAGTGGGATGCCCTGGTCCGGGTACTGGGCAGCCCCGAGGTACTCCTCATGGAAGAGTGGAGGAATTTCATGTACCGCATAGGCAATACCGATGACCTGTACGCCATTATGATCGAATTCACTGAGAAGTACACCATGCTCGAGCTCTTTGAAGCAGGGAAACGAGAGGGTGTGCCCATTGCTCCCATATTGAACATAGCGGACTTCTACAATAGTCCCCACACCAAAGCCAGAGGGTACTTTGTCGAGGTTGACCATCCTGTGGCGGGCAAAGCCGACTATCCCGGACCGCCCTATAAGTGGACTGAGACACCAGCTAGCATAGGACGCCCTGCCCCTTGCCTCGGTGAACACAACGAGGAAATATATTGCAAAGAACTGGGGCTTTCTAAGAACGATCTGGTGGCCCTCAGGGGAGCTGGAGTCCTGTAGTTAAGGAGGTCGATGTGCTGCCTCTAGAGAATGTCAAGGTGTTGAGCTTCGGCACAGGGGGTGTAGGCCCCGATGCTTGCAAGATTATAGGAGAGCTGGGGGCTGATGTTATCAAGATTGAGTCGAAAGATAACCTCGACTTCATGAGAACCATTGGGCCCGATATTAACAATATTGGCCAGTTCAACGAGGCAAATCGAAATAAGCAAAGCTTTGGCGTGAACCTGAAGTCAGATAAAGGGAAAGAGTTAGTCAGCCAACTCATTAAGATGGCCGATATACTGGTGGAAAACTTCCGCGGTGGTGTGATGAAATCCCTCGGATTCGACTATGAGAATGTCAGAAGGCTCAACCCCGAGATTATCTACGTCAGCAGCCAGGGCTTCGGCGGAGGCGGCCCCTTCAGCGATCACCAGGCCTACGGTCCGATGCTTTCCTCCGCCTCAGGCATGCTCTCCATCTGGGCTCAACCCGACGACCCCTATCCCGTAGGCTCCAACTCGCCACTGCCTGACCACATGGCCAGCAAGCACGTCGTGATAGCAGCCCTGGCCGCTCTTGACTACAAGCGCCGGACCGGCAAGGGACAGTTCATCGATATGGCTCAAACAGAGGTGGCGGCTAGCCTCATCGGCGAGCACTACCTAGACTACACCTTCAACAAACGAACTGCGAAGCCGATGGGGAATCGAAGCCCATACGCTGCCCCTCACGGCTGCTATGCCTGTAAGGGTACAGATGAATGGTGTGCTATCACTGTTTTCACCGATGAGGAGTGGGATAGCTTCTGCGACGTCATCGGCAATCCCTCCTGGACTGAGGACCCCAAGTTCGCCGGGCTGCTGGGCCGTTTGAAGAATGTCGCTGAATTGGACGAAAAGGTCAGAGAATGGACTGCAACGCTGGATGCTCACGTTGTCATGGAAACCCTGCAAGCTGCAGGGGTTACTGCAGGGGTAGTACAGCGTGCTCCGGATACTCTCGCCGACCCACAGCTCAAGTGGGATAACGCATTCGTAGAACTGGACCACCCCGTATCGGGGAAGAGACTTTATCCGGGCATACCATTCCATCTATCTGATGCTTCGCCTCTGCAAAGCACGCCTGCACCCATGCTGGGCCAGCACACTGAGGAAATATGCCGTGAGCTGCTGGGAATGTCAGATGATGAGATAAAGCGTCTGCTGGATGAAGATATCCTGCACAGTCCTGCCAATACCGAAAGTTCGGGTAAAGGCATGTTTGGCTAAGAAAGGAAAAGGAGGGGAAAACAATGAAAGCAGCTATATGCTACGAAGCCGGCGCACCACTAAAAGTGGAAGAGGTCACCCTTGACGAGCCGCAGGTCAACGAAGTGCTGGTGAAACTCATGGCCTCCGGAGTGTGTCACAGCGACCTACACTTCATGAAAGGCGAAATGTTTTGTGCCATGCCTGTGGTGGTGGGACACGAGGGGGCGGGAATAGTAGAGAAGGTAGGGCCCGGCGTAACTACAGTGCAGCCAGGTGATCATGTCATCATGATGGTATCGTTCTCATGTGGGAAATGCCGGTTCTGCATTGAGGGCCGACCCACGATGTGTGTGGAGAACATGGCCATTATGGCCGGATCAGTCCTGCCCATCAGTGGCGCAACGCGCCTGCGCAAAGGCGACCAGGCATTGCACCACCTCTTCGGCCTTGCTACATTTGCTGAATACACAGTAGTACATGAGCGTTCATGTGTGAAGATACGAGATGACGCCCCACTGGATAAGGTCTGCTTGCTAGGCTGCGGTGTCGCTACCGGAATCGGTGCTGCAATCAACACGGCTGGGGTAAGGCCCGGCGAAAGCATCGTTATCTGGGGCGCTGGCGGCGTGGGGCTCAGTGCCGTCATGGGGGCCAAGCTGGCAGGAGCAGGTAAGATAATCGCCGTCGCCAGCAACGACAAGAAGTTAGCCCTGGCCAAAGAGTTCGGCGCCGACCACATGGTCAACTACAAGCAGGATGACCCCGTGGCGAAGGTCATGGAGCTAACCGGTGGTGGGGCGGACTACGCCATTGAGACTGCGGGTAGAGCAGAGGTCATACAGCAAGCCTACGCCTCGATTCATAACGGCGGAAAATGCGTAGTCGCTGGAATGGCCGCCCTAGGCACGGCTGTCAGTATTCAATCCTACGAATTCCTGCTGGGTAAGGCTATTACCGGTACAGTTCAGGGCGACATAAGAGCCCAGGTTGATATACCGAGATACGTTGATATGTTCATGGATGGCAAACTCCCCTTCGACAAGATGATCAGCAAGACATACAGCCTAGACCAAGCCAATGATGCTTTTAATGCGTTGGAAAAGGGAGAGGTGATACGAAGCGTAGTCAAGATTCAGTGATAGTGTGAGGCTTGCATGACACGGGTAATGTCTTAAGGAGGAGGGTATCATGCCCGATGACACGTTTGATGCGGTGATAGTGGGGGGAGGTAATAAGGGGCTATTCCTCGCTATGTACTTGATGAAGTACGGCGGAATGAGCGTCGGTATATTTGAGAGGAGGCATGAGATTGGTGGCTGCCTCTGCACGGAGGAGATCGCAGCGCCCGGTTTCCGCGGTAACGACCACTCCAACATCATGCTGCCTTTCTACTGGACACCGCTGTACCGCGATTTCCCCGACTTCTGGGATTACGGTGGCCGATGGGACCAGCATCTCTGCGCCGATGGCTTCGTTTTCAGGGACAACGAGACTGCCCTTGCAATATACAGCGACAAACACGACCCGACCTGGGAACGGACTG
>DAOUTY010000250.1 GCA_030668425.1 Chloroflexota bacterium | reverse complement strand
GGATGCGAGCTACGTTATCGATGAGCCCACCTCCTGTAATATGTGCCATTCCCTTGATTACCGGCTTTTCTCGTTCCTCGTTCCTCCATCCAGCCCCGCAAGACAAGAGCGACTTGAGCAGTGGGTAATAGCAGCGATGAGGTTCGAGTAGTTCCTCCCCCAGAGTACGGCCAAGCTCAGGATAAAATACATTCAGCGCGGCTGAGCCCTCTCTGTCCAGAGCAAAGACCCTGCGCACCAGCGAATACCCATTGGTGTGCAGCCCACTTGAAGGGAGACCTAAGATAGCATCACCAGCTTCAATCGAATTATTGTCGAGAATCTTCCCCTTCTCCACCACACCCACTATGAACCCCGCCAGGTCATAATCACCGGGGGCATACAGACCAGGCATCTCCGCAGTCTCACCGCCGATAAGCGCACAGCCCACATCGCCACAGGCGCGTGCCAGCCCGCCGACCACACTCTCCACTTGCTCAGGTACCAGCTTCCCCATAGCCAAATAATCAAGGAAGAAGAGAGGTTCAGCGCCACAGGTAAAGATATCGTTTACACAGTGATTGACAAGGTCAATACCAATAGTGTCGTGTCGGTCGAGGGCAATAGCGATCTTGACCTTAGTCCCCACTCCATCAACGCTGGAGACAAGAACCGGCTCTCTGTAGCCCGAAAGTTGGAAAAGCCCGGCAAAAGCACCGATGTCCGTCAAAACCTCGGGACGGAAAGTGGCAGAGGCCTTACTCTTGATAAATTCTACCGATCTACCGGCCGCATCTATGTCAACACCGGATGCAGCATAGGTCGTTCCCCGAGGTTTTTTAGTTTCCCGTCCCACTTAAACGTCTCTCCCCACAAAGTCAAGAATTACCTAGCCAGCTTCAGGAAGCGTCTCAAGTTCCAGCTTATCCATCTCAAGCTGAACAGGCACTGGGTAGTCTCCAGTGAAGCAAGCAAGGCAAAAGCTCTCCTTCGGCAGACCCACCGCCTCGATCAAACCGTCTACGCTGAGATATCCCAGAGAATCAGCCCCGATTGACTCCGCAATCTCCGGGATCGTCTTCTGAGCAGCGATGAGCTCTTGCCTGGTGGCCATGTCCACACCAAAGAAGCAGGGATAACGAATCGGGGGGGCACAGATACGCATATGTATCTCAGTGGCACCTGCCCTCCGCAGCAGGTTGATGACCTGAGGTGTAGTGGTGCCGCGAACAATACTGTCGTCAACCACAACCAGGCGCTTCCCCCTTAGTACATCAGGCAAAGGATTGAACTTCAGCTTGACCCCGAGGTCACGCAACCGCTGCTCCGGCTCGATAAAGGTGCGTCCCACATAGCGGTTCTTAAGCAGACCCTCAGTAAACGGTATACCTGAAGCAAACGAATAGCCAATGCCAGCAGCGGTAGCTGAGTCGGGAACACCTACGACCAGGTCGGCATCCACAGGATGTTCACGAGTCAACTGTGCCCCCATAGCCTGCCGCGCCGGGTACAGGCAGCGACCACTGATCACACTATCGGGGCGGGCAAAGTAGATAAACTCAAATATACACAGCGCCCTTCTCTCCACCCTGTCCACTCTAAAGCTGTTAACCCCGGACTCGTCGATGACAACAATCTCCCCGGGCTCTACCTCGCGAAGGAAGTCTGCCCCCAGGTGATCCAGCGCACAGGTCTCCGATGCCAGTACTCTGCCCCCGTTAATAGACCCCAGACAAAGGTGGCGCACCCCCATAGGATCACGAACTCCAAACAATTTATCCGGAGTCATAATCACCAGGCTGTACGCACCCTGGAGCCTGCCCATAGTATGCTTTAGCTTCTGGATTAGGTCCTTGCCTGGAGAGGAAACGAGCAGATAAGCTATGACCTCAGAGTCTGAAGAGGTGGAAAAGGTATAACCCCTCTCCTCCAGTTCCCTGCGCAGGTACCCGGCATTGACGATGTTGCCGTTGTGCGCCAGTGCCACATCTCCAAAAGGGCTGGGCACCACTATCGGCTGTGCATTGAATATGCGGCTTGACCCGGTTGTGGAATACCTGTTGTGCCCGACGGCGATGCTGCCTCTCAACTGGTCTAAAGACGCCTCATTGTACACCTGGGACACAAGCCCCATAGCTGCGTGCAATCGTATTCGGCTACCGTCGGCACTGGCTATGCCCGAACTCTCCTGCCCACGGTGCTGCAATGCGTAGAGACCAAAATAAGCGAGTCCAGCTACTTCCTCACCTTTAGCGTATACACCAAAGATACCGCAGGACTCGCGCAAGCCAGCTCCCTTCATCCCAGGATGGGCCTATTCCATCGGGACTTCCAAACTGATTATATCCCTAATCCCTATCAGACTCAAGGGGCAATTCCATCGACTCGTTGCTTCTCATCAGCCGTGATCGACAGTAAATTGTGAGGAGTAGGGGCACGACATGCCGTGCCCCTACGGCAATGCACAGGTATGTTTTGCCTGTCATTGCGAGCGAAGCGAAGCAATCCCCCCTCCTATTACGTGTCATTGCGAGGAGGGATAACGACGAAGCAATCTCCCTCTCCGGTGAGGGCCCGTCCTGAGCT
>DAOUTY010000153.1 GCA_030668425.1 Chloroflexota bacterium | reverse complement strand
CTTTTCCATCGGAGGCTGGGGCTGCAATTTCCACTGTAGACACTGTCAGAACTGGCACATCTCCTGCGAGGTGCCCTGGGAAGAGAAACATGGCTCACAGCAGATCTCACCGGAGGCTTCAATCGAACTCGCCAAACGCTACGGCTGTGAGGGAATCGCCTGGACCTATAACGAGCCTGGAATCTGGCTGGAGTACACGCTGGATGCGGCCAAGATCGCCAAAGCAGAGGGACTGTACACCGTATATGTGACCAACGGCTATTCTACCCCTGAGGCTCTGGACGCTATTGGGCCTTATCTCGATGCCTGGAGGGTCGATGTCAAAGGGTTCTCCGACTCCTTTTACCGGCAACTGGCCAAGATCTCGCGATGGCGGGGTATTCTCGAAGTCGCCGAGAGAGCGCAGGAGAAATGGGGCATGCATATCGAGGTGGTGACCAACATCATCCCCACAATGAACGACGATGATGAACAACTCGAAGGCATCGCTACCTGGATTCGGGACCGCCTGGGCGAGCTTACTCCCTGGCACGTGACCCGGTTCTACCCCCAGCATAACCTGCAACACATACCACCGACACCGGTATCGACAATCGAGCGTGCCTACGACATCGGGAAAAGGGTAGGGCTTCGCTTCGTTTATGTGGGTAACCTGCATGGCCATGACGGTGAGAACACGACCTGCTACTCCTGCGGCCGCATGGTGGTAAAGCGCGTAGGTTATCAGGCAGAACTGGTCGGCTTGGACGGCTCCAAGTGTCGCTTCTGTGGAGCGGAACTCAATTTCAGGACAGTGGCAGAGCAAAAGCAGAAGTGATTTTCAAAAGTATGATGGGAAGGTGATCCATAATGGCAGGGATCGTTTATGGTTGCATTGTGCCACACCCTCCATTGCTTGTCCCCGAGGTCGGAGGCGGCAGAGAGATCGAGATATCGGCCACCACAAAGGCGATGAAGGAACTCGCCCGGCGGCTTGCCGAGAAGCGTCCGGAAACCGTTATCGTGATCAGTCCCCACGGCACCATGCTCTACGATTCAATGGGCATAGCCACCGCCGGGTCTCTGCGCGGCACCATGAGAGACTGGGGCGCGCGCAGCGCAGATCATGACTTCGAGAACGACCCCGATATGGTAGCTGCATTGCAAGCAGAGGCCAGTGCCTCAGGCATACCACTGGATTCCATAGGGGATAGGGAGTACAACCTTGACCACGGCGTGATGGTTCCCATCCATTTCCTGATCGAGGGGATGAAGGGAGTGCCCCTGGTGCCGTTGACGTTTTCCATGTTGCCCCTGAGTGCTCACTTCAGCTTTGGACAGGCGATAAGACGGGCAGCGGAGCGGGCGGGGAAACGGGCCGCCATTGTTGCCAGCGGCGACCTCTCCCATCGCCTCATCCGAGACGCCCCCGCCGGCTATGACCCCATGGGAGAGGTCTTCGACAAGACGCTCATCGAGGCCATCCAATCCTACGACGTGCCAGCGATCCTGAACCTTGACGAGCAACTTATCGACCGGGCCGGGGAGTGCGGCCTGCGCTCCATCGTCATCCTTCTGGGGGCCCTGGACGGCCTGGAGGTAAAGCCCGACGTCCTCTCCTACGAGGGGCCTTTCGGGGTTGGCTATCTGGTCGCTTCCTTCGATGTTGAAGAGGCGGAGGGGGAGGGAATGCACCCTCTGACTAAGCTGGCCAAGGATACTGTCGAGGGCTATGTCCGAGATAGTAAGCTCCCTCAGCCATCTGAGTTGACGCCCGAGATGCGGGGAAAAGCCGGGGTTTTTGTCAGCATCAAGAAGCATGGCCAACTGAGAGGCTGTATCGGCACCTTCGAGCCAGACAAGTCGAACGTCGCCCAGGAGATAATCAGCAACGCGGTAAGCTCGGCTATCAGAGACCCCCGCTTCCTGCCGGTCGTCGCCGAGGAGCTGCCCGATCTGACCTACAGCGTCGATGTGCTTACCACACCCGAGCCGGTGGAGAGCGAAAAGGAGCTTGACCCCAAAAGGTACGGCGTAATTGTGGAGAAAGGGAAACGGCACGGACTGCTGCTCCCCGACCTCGAAGGTGTGGACACAGTGGAACAGCAGATAGACATCTGCCGCCAGAAAGCCGGAATAGCTCCCGACGAGCCCGTAAAGCTCTACCGGTTCGAGGTTAAGAGGTACAGGTAACGCTGCCTTGCTCAAGGGGGATCATATCAATGAAACAGCGTAAGAAAGGCCCAGACCTCTTTCAGCACGCCGGCGAGGGGCAGTTGGAGCGCGAAGCGCCACTGGCTGCGCGGATGAGGCCCAGGAGCTTCGCTGAGTTCGTGGGACAAGAGCACATCATGGGCGAGAGCCACGTGCTGAGAAAGAGCATCGAGGCTGACCAGCTTCCCTCGATAATCTTCTGGGGCCCGCCGGGCAGCGGCAAGACCACCCTCGCCTATATCATCGCCAGCGTCACCAAGTCCCACTTCAGCCCCATATCCGCGGTTGCCTCGGGCGTCGCCGACCTGCGCCGCATCGTGGAGGAGGCCAAAGAACGCCGCGGCCTGTACCAGCAGCGCACTATCCTCTTCATCGACGAGATTCATCGCTTCAACAAGGCACAGCAGGATGCCATACTCCCCTATGTGGAGAACGGCACCGTCACCCTCATCGGCGCCACCACCGAGAACCCCTCCTTCGAGGTTATCTCGCCCCTGCTCTCCCGCTGCCGCGTTTTCACCCTGAACGCGCTCATAGAGGAGCAGGTCAGGCTCATAGTCCAGCAGGCGCTGGAGGATAAGGAGCGGGGTCTGGGGAATATGAAGGTGGAACTGGACGACGACGCCCTCGACCTTCTGCTTGTTATGTCAAATGGAGATGCCAGGGTAGCGCTCAATGCCCTGGAGCTTGCCGCCACGACAACTCCTCCTTCGGACAACGGCAAGCGCCACGTCAAGCTGGGCGACATCGAAGACGCCCTTCAACACCGCGCCCTGCTCTACGACAAGTCCGGAGAGGAGCACTACAACATCATCTCCGCCCTTCATAAATCACTCAGGGACTCCGATCCCGACGCCGCCCTTTACTGGATGGGGCGGATGCTGGAGGCAGGGGAGGACCCGCTCTATATCGTCCGGCGACTGGTGAGGTTTGCCTCTGAGGATGTCGGCATGGCCGATCCCCAGGCGCTGGTCGTCGCCGTCTCAGCCCAGCAGGCGGTTCACTTCATCGGCATGCCTGAAGGTAACCTGGCGCTGGCCCAGGCAGTGGTATATCTGGCCACCGCGCCCAAGAGCAACGCGCTGGACAAAGCCTACGGCAAGGTGAGACAGGACGTGGAGAGGACGAGGACGGAGCCCGTCCCGCTCCACCTGCGCAATCCGGTCACGGGCCTGATGCGTCAGGTGGGCTACGGCAAGGACTACAAGTATGCCCACGATTTCCCAGGGCATTTCGTCGAGCAGCAGCACCTTCCCGATTCGCTCAAAGGAAAGAAATACTACGAGCCGAGCGACCAGGGGTTCGAGAAGGAAATCAAGGGCCGACTCAAGAGATGGCATGGACAGGGGAAAGACTCAGAGAGCGGACAAGGTCAGAACAATACCTAGCTTCAGGTCTCGCCAGCCGCATGCTTCTTTACACTACTAAGGACTCTGATAACGATTGTAGCTGACTATCTCCCCAAGCGCTTTCCTGCTTCTGGCGGCAGGCTCCTGATCGGGATAAGCGATGGGCGTCATCGCTACGACACGGATATTCTCAGGCACGCCCAGCGCTTCTTTTACCGGAGCCTCGTTAAACCCGCCGACCCAGCAGGTAGCCAGACCACGTTCTGTTGCTGCCAGTATGAGGTGCTCCATGACAATTCCTATGTCCACGAGATAGTTCGGTATGTCCCCTTTAGCTCCTGGTTTCGCCGGATCGGCACAGGCAACTATGATCACAGGCGCTCCCGCGCTCCACGGCATTCCTGCCTGCGCGATTTCCCTCTTGATGTCCTCATCGGTTACAACAATAAAGTGCCAGCACTGTGTATTGGCCCAGGAAGGCGCCAGTCTGGCAGCTTCCAAAACATAGTTTATGTCCTCCTCCGAAATAGGATCAGGCTTGTATCTCCTGATGCTTCGTCTCTTTCTAATAACTTCCATAAGCTCCATTTTGTATCGCTCCTTTCATCATGGGCAAGTCAGCTTAGCGCGTTTATTAAAAGTATAGCACATCCATCACGACTTCTGGAGACCACCGCTTTCCCAGTGGACTTCCGCTAAACTTATCAGGGCAATTGTGATAAAATGTAATCAGGTGCTTCAGATGCCGTCTCATCGATTAGCAGAGACGCCTCTGACAGCACACCGACGAACGGGTCAACTGGCTCAAGAGATGACCGAGACTAGAGCAACATTTCCCTGTGGGGGTCTATCCCTCGAGGGTATATCCTGCGTGCCCGAAGGGAAGAGCCCCTTTGCCGCAGTGGTGGTCTGCCACCCTCATCCCCTCTATGGCGGAATGATGGATAATAACATTGTCGTCGCCATTTGCCGGGCCCTGTCACAGGTATCCATCGCCTCACTAAGATTCAACTTCCGGGGCGTCGGCAGAAGCCAGGGAGCGCATGACAACGGAATCGGCGAGCAAGACGATGTCGCCGCGGCGCTTTCATTCCTCTCATCAACGGAAGGGATTGACCGGGACAGGATCGGTCTCTGCGGTTATTCCTTTGGCGCCGGCGTTGCGCTCGAAGTGGCTACCAAGGATGAGCTGGTTAAGGCACTGGCACTGGTATCGCCAATCCTCTCTCACTCGTCTCCACTAGAGAGTTATGTCAAGCCCAAGCTGCTCCTTTGG
>DAOUTY010000037.1 GCA_030668425.1 Chloroflexota bacterium | reverse complement strand
GCTCCTGGAGAAGCATTTCGATATTGAAATCACCGATGAGCGTTTGTGGGATGCGATAAAACTCCACAATGAAACACGTCGCCTGCAGAGAAAGCTTTACGACCTCAGAAAAGCGGACAACCCGCCGATCACCGGTACTGAAGCGCTGGCCGTCACGGTTGCTGGTACTGCCATGCCCAAGGAGCACTACAATCAGTTGCTCAGGAAGTTGCTGGATGAGCTGAGCGAGTCCATTGGCAATATCGATTATCGGGCGAGATTGCTGCTAATGGGTGGCATCCTCGATGACCCAGCCTACGTCAAGGTCATTGAGAGCCAAGGGGGACTCGTGGTTACCGACTCGCTGTGCTTCGGCTCCAGACTCCTGTGGAACGACATCGATGAGGGGGCAAGCGACCCAATTGCGGCTCTCGCACAGTATTACGTCGCCGACCGCCCCTCTTGTCCCCGGATGTTCGGGGATTACGAACGAAGAATCGGGCTTGTCCGAGACATGATCCGTGATTTCAAGGTAGACGGTGTTATCCTCGAAAGGCTAGCATTCTGTGACCATTGGGGGTTCGAGCAGTTCACCATCGAAAACGACCTGAAAGACGACAACGTTCCTTGTCTGATCATGGATAGGGAATACATCATGAGCGGCGTGGGCCAGTTGAGAACCAGGGTTCAGGCATTTCTGGAAACAATGGGGAGATAGAAAATGGTTGACAAGGGACTAGAACGAACGATTGCTGAGCGCGACCATTTCGAGTTTCTGTTGAAGTTCCTTGAGGAGAGCCCTTATGAGACAAGTCATCTACTGATACCGCTGGTCAAGGCGAACCTGGAACACTACAAAGATACAGTACGGTATATTGAGGAGGGCAAGCCAATCATAGCGAGCTACTTCTCAAACGCACCAGAGATATTTACTGCCATGGATATCCACTGGTACTGCCCTGTCTCTGCCGCATTCGCGGGGGCGGGTGCTAACCCCTATCTCATGAATGATCTCGAAGGGGCTGACAAACTGGCCGTGTCATCCGATATTTGCACGCTTCTCAGGATGGCTATGTACTATACGGAGGCCGGGCTGCTGCCACGTCCCACCGCGATTGTGGGAATGATTATACCCTGTGACGGTATTGTGGCCCTGCACGAGGCAAGCAGGAGAAGCAAGCAGTGGCGGGGCATTCCTATGTTTGCCCCCGATCCTCCTTATTTCACCGATGAACGCAGCATAGACTACTTTGCACAAGAACTCAGGCGGATGGTGGACTTCCTTACAGAGCATACTGGGCAGAAACTGGATATTGGGCGACTTCGCGAGGTCGTGGAGGTGACCAACGAGCAGTACAAGCTCTGGCAGGAGATTAACGAGTTGAGGCGGGCAGTACCATGCCCCTTCAACTGGGGAGTGGGAGGTGGCCCGTTTGCTCTGACTCAAAACCGCTGGGTAGGAGACCTCAGAGGCCTTGAGTGGTTCAAGGCAGCGCTTGCCGACTCTGAGAAGCTGGTAAAGGCAGGAAAGGGCTGGCTGGAGAACGAGAAGATCAGGTTGCTCTGGTTTGACGTTCACCCAACCTGGTTCTTTGACCTGGCTCCCTGGCTGGAGGAGGAGTGGAAAGCAGTCATCGTCATGGATATGTTCAGCTATTGCCCGTATACCCTGGTTGACACATCAAGCGAGGAAACCATGTTCCACGACCTGGCCAAGCGGAATCTGATGGACACCACTATGATAAGGCAGGCTGTGGGCGTGGCGGATAACTTCGCCAGCGACCTCGTGCGAATAGTGAAGGACTATAAAATAGATTGCGTCGTCTGGCCCGCCCACATGGGTCACAAAGACGGTGCCGCGAGCGTGGGCATAATGAGGGAGATATGCCGCGATCTCGGCGTCCCGTTCTTGAGCATAGGAATTGACACGTTCGACCCACGATATACCACTCCGGACGAGGTGAAGAACACGATGTCCCAGTTCTTCACTGCCATGGGGCTCGGTTAGCAACACACGCTGATGTTGCCTAGGGGCGCGATGACAAGTCAAGGAAGGAGACAGAATGTTAGTTGGAGGCTGTGACGTAGGTTCGGCCACAGGCAAGGCCGTCGTAATGAAGGATGGGGAAATTATCTCGTATGTAATTATCCCGTCCACAACCAAGCCCGAGGTGACGGCACGCACGGTCATGGATGAAGCCATAAAGAAGGCCGGCCTATCGTCAATCGATGATCTAGACTACATTGTGGGCACTGGCTACGGCCGGCTCAAGGTGCCATTTGCCAACGAGAACATCTCGGAGATAACCTGTCATGCCCGGGGTGCTCACTGGCTCTCTCCCACGGTAAGAACAGTGGTCGACATCGGCGGGCAGGACTGTAAGGTGATGTCCATAGACGAAAAAGGCAAGGTTCTCGAGTTTGTTATGAACGACAGGTGTGCTGCAGGTACAGGTAGGTTCTTCGAGGCTATGGCCAGGGTGCTCGACTGCGGTCTGGAAGGGCTATCAAGTCTATCCCTTCAGGGGAAGAATCCCTCAACTATCACCAGCCAGTGCAGCGTATTTGCTGAATCCGAGGTTGTAACCCTGATCAACGAGGGCGTGGAACTGGTAGACATCGTCGCCGGTCTCCACAACTCGATAGCAGGCAGGTTGAATGCAATGGTTAGAAAGGTGGGCCTTGTCGAAGACATAGCGTTGACCGGCGGATGTGCCAAGAACGACGGCCTGGCTAAAGCTCTGGAGGAAAAACTGGGGGTGGCTGTGAAGAAGCTGCCCCAAGACCCCCAAATCGCAGGAGCCATAGGAGCAGCCCTCATAGCTGAAGAGAGACTAAACAGGCAATCCTGAGAGAAGCATCTGGCTTGAAAAGCTTGTATACGATTAAACGCTATGTTACAGTCATCCACACCTTGACAGAAAGGAGGGCAACGAATTGGAAACTAATCTAAAGTCCAAGGCATTCCAGGAGTTCAGCAACGCAGCCGAAACACTCGTCAACCCGGTGCTGCAGCGCTGGAAGGATCAGGGGGGTAAGGTCGTAGGATACTTCTGCTCCACTGTACCTGAGGAGATTATCACGGCCGCCGGGCTTACCCCTTTTCGGATGAGGGCGACGGGCAGCACCGGTACAGAGGAATCGGATGCCTTTTACAGCAGCATCAACTGCAGCTTTCCACGCCACTGCTTTAATCAGGTGCTTACCGGTGATTTCAAGTTCCTCGATGGGATTGTCTGCGTCAACAGCTGCGACCACGTGCGCCGCATCTACGACAATTGGAAACGCTTCGTACCTACAGACTTCATTGAGATGATGAGCCTTCCCCGAAAGACAGGCCCGGACCAGGTGGGTTGGTACACCGAAGAGCTGGCCATGCTTAAGGACAAGGTCGGGAAGCACTTCGGCGTGGAGATCACGGATGACCGCCTGTGGGAAGCGGTAAAGCTCCACAACGAAACGCGACGGCTGCAGAAGAAACTATACGAACTGAGGAAGCAGGAGAAACCGCCGATTACGGGAGCTGAGACGCTGGCCGTCATGGTCGCGGGAACCGCAATGCCCAAGGAGCAATACAATGAGAAGCTGCGGGAACTGCTGGACGAGTTGAGCGGAACTGAAGGCCCGGGCGGCCATCGAGCGCGACTACTGATAGTGGGCGGCATCCTCGACGACCCGGCGTACATCAAGGTCATCGAAGACCAGGGAGGCCTTGTTGTCACCGATTCAACATGCTTCGGCTCCAGGCTTATGTGGGTTGAAGTCGATGAGAACGCAAGCGATCCCATCTCAGCCTTAGCACAATACTACTTGACAGACCGTCCCTCGTGTCCACGAATGTACGGTGAGCACGACAACCGGGCGCAGTACGTGATCGACATGTGCCGTGAGTTCAACTGCGACGGCGTCATCGGCGAGAGGCTGATATTCTGCGACTCATGGCTAGTGGAACATTACATGCTGGGCCAGGACCTCAAGGCCGCCGGCATTCCAATGCTGAAACTGGACAGGGAATACCTCACAAGCGGCATAGGCCAACTGAGAACACGGGTCCAGGCTTTCCTAGAAACGATGGGGAGGTAAGCAATGGCGCTGATAGACAAGCACCCCGAGTTGGCACGCTACATCACGGAGCAGGGGTGGTTCGAGTTTCTCCGCGAGCAGACTCTGGCGATGATCGAGATCCCGGAAATGCAGCTTCAGGTAAAGACACTCGACTCTCTGCTGAAGATGTATGGCAGAATACTCGACGCCGTGGAAAACGACAAGCCGTTCGTTTCCAGCTACTACTGTCTGGCACCTGAGCTATACACGGCAATGGACCTGCCCTATTATATGGTCATGCAGACCCCGTTCCTGGCTTCCTCTGTACCGTATCTCCTGACTGATATCGACGCTGCCGAGGAGATGGGACTGGGGAACGATCTCTGCACCGCTATCAGGCTTTCGATATACTACGTAGAGGCCAACCTGTCGCCCCTGCCCACCTGCGCCCTCAACTTGCTCTACCCCTGCGATGGTGCCCCATTGCTTCACGAGGTGATCAAGCGGAATGAACGCTGGCGCAATATCCCCATGTTCGCCTGTGACCCGCCATACTATAGTGACGAGCGCAGCCTGGACTACTTCGCCGACGAAATGCGTAAGATGGCGAAGTTCGTCGAGACGAATACCGGTGCAAAGCTGGACATGGACAAGCTGAAGGAGACCCTGGAATACTCCAATCAAATGTTCCAACTCTGGGATGAATACAACCAGTTGCGACGCAACGTGCCAAGTCCTCACGGCTGGGGCATTGGAGCCCCGCAGTGCTTCTCCCAGGCCTGGGTCTATGAGGCGGGCACGCCACAGGGCGTCGAATGGTTCAAGAAGCTGGTTGAGATAGCCGAGCTAAACGTGAAGAACGGGGTAGGCCCCGTGCCTGAGGAGAAGATACGGCTGTTCTGGTTCGATCTGCTGCCCTTTGGCTGGGTCTTCGAGTTCCTGCCGTGGCTGGAGGAGGAGTGGGGGGCGGTCATGGTCATGGATATGTTCGGCAACTTCCCATACACCATGATCGATACCTCAAGCGAGGAGGAGATATGGAGAGGCCTTGCCAAGAGGAACCTTTTCGACGCGCCAATGGTCAGGCAGGCTCGAGGCGTGGCCGATAACTTCGCCAATGACATCGCCCGAATAGTCAAAGACTTCAAGATAGACGCCGTCGTCTGGCCTGGTCACATGGGCCATAAGGACGGGGCCGCGACCGTTGGCATCATGAGAGAGACTTGCCGTGACCTAAGTGTGCCGTTTGTGCATCTGGGGCTCGACCTGTTCGATAAGAGATATAGCACACCCGACCAGATAAAGGACAAGATGTCCCAGTTCTTCAGAGCCATGGGACTCGGCTAGAGGAATGTATCAACGAAGGGGCCAGCTTGTACGCTGCCCCTTCGCCATTGGTAGGGACTATGGCTATGGCAACAGATAAGATTGTGAAACATCCCTTATGGACCTAAATTTGCCGGAGGAAACGGGTTGTGGCGATCTTTAACGCATACGTGAAAAAGATGGCCGAATATGTCGAGGGAATGCGGGGAAAAGGAAGACAGGTCAGGGAATTCGATTGTCCCGGCGATCCCGGCAAGCTGTTAGAAGAGCTGCCCGTTCGCGTTGGACCTGAGGCCAGTTCAGGCATAATATTGCGGGGCGATACCTTCGTCGAGTTGGGAAATCCAGACGTGGGTTCCTGCGCATTCCTACTGTGGACGGATAATCCCTCACTGGTCGGAGACGGCAAGATTACGCTCATTGGCCCCAATATTCAGGAATCGGAGGGGGCCAGCTTGCCATTCGGCCAGGTTTTGATGGTGAGAGGAGCGGGTCTCGGCAAGGAAGAGCACTCTGCACTGGAACAGAACCAGTACATTGCCGACCAAATAGAGGGGTACATGCTCAAGAGCACGTCGGAGCGCATGTGGGGCAGGGTAAGCAAGGATGCCGCGACCAAGGGCTTTGATTTCGATACCCTGGGGAAAGCGCTAATGGCCATCTTCAAAACAGCGGTGCCCAAAGTACAGGCAATGGAGGCCATTTTTGTCACCTCAGACAAAGAAGACGTGCGACATCTAGACAACATCGCAGAGCAAGTACGCAAGATCAGCAAGGACATCACGAGGGAGACCTGGTTGGCCAGAGGATATGACATCCTCGAATGCACTCTCGGTTGGGATTGCAACACCTGTTCAGACAAGCCAGTGTGCGATGAAATAAGAGAGGTCATTACCGTTCGCAAGAAAAAAATCAGAAAGACCAAAACGTCCAGTAATCAGTAAGACAGAAATACGCAAGGTATATAGCTATCAATGTCTGAAACTCCCACTCCGAACAAGAAACTGATCGCCGTATGTGGTAAGGGGGGCGTGGGCAAAACCGCGTTCACAGCCATGACGACCAGGGTTCTCCTTGAGAGCGGCAAGGCCGGCAAACTGCTGCTGATAGACGCCGACCCTGCTATGGGCCTGCCCAACGCCCTCGGGATAAACGTCAGGCGAACTATGGGACAGGTTCGCGAGAACATAATCCAGACTGCGAGGAGGGGTAAAAAGGAGGAAAAGGTTCAGCTAGTCGATATGCTTGACTATATGGCCTTGGAGGCCCTCAATGAGATGGACGACTTCGCCCTCCTAGCCATGGGACGCACCGAAACACTGGGCTGCTATTGCCCTGTCAATGACCTTCTACGGGGAACGATAGAAACCCTCTCCAAGAGCTTCGACATTATCCTCATTGATGGAGAAGCCGGACTGGAGCAGATCAACAGGCAAGTCATGCGCCGAGTAGATACCCTGATCATTGTTAGCGATGCCACATCCAGAGGCATACAGACCGCAGCCTTAATACAGAAAATGGCACAAAACGAGAAGGTAATACAGTGTGAAAAGATAGGCCTAGTCTTCAACAGGGTACTGGGCAGCGAGGAACTGCTGAAGCAATCCGCCCTGGAGATCGGCTTAGAGGTCCTTGGCTACATCCCCCACGATGAAAACATCGCCCATCACGATTTGGTTGGTAAACCCATAACCGACCTTCCTGCCACCTCACCCGGACTCGCTGCCGTGCGCAAGATCATCGAGAATTCCGTGCTCAAGTGACACCTCAAGCATAGCCACATCGATTGCTCTACGGGAATATCGACATTGTTCTCCCCCATGTAAAAAGTAGGGAGCAACACACACCCAAACCCTGGATACAGCATTATCGCAAGTACTTAGGTTCTACTATTACGCCACCTTGCACTGAAACAGCGGCAAAAAGATTAGCCATGTCCAACTCACCACTGGACGGCACCTAGAAACCAGTGGGTTCCGGAGCAAGTGTTCAATAGAAAGGGGTGAGCTTAATCGCTCACCCCTTTCTATTTGGGCTATGTAACTCGAGACGATGAAAACACGCTATTCGGTGAATTCGACCACCGCTTTCTTAACATCCCAGAGAGGTTCTACCTTCTCGAGAATCTCTTCCTTTAAGGCCGATGCAAACTGGTGGTCAGCAGGCAAATCAATAACTACCCGGACATCTCCATCCTTCATCTCTATTTCCTTGATTAAATTCGTGCGCACCAAATCCAACCCTGTCAGTGGGTTCATAACTTTCTTGAGCCGCTTCCGCACCACCTCTTTCGTAGTCGGTACTTTCTCTTTAACCAGACCGTGGCGCTCCTCGTAGTTCCGTATAGCCGAACGCAGGCCTCCTATCGCCAGGACAGAGCAGTGGACTTTGATCTTCGGCAGCCCGCCCAGAGCCTCCGAAGCATCCTTCCAGGTAATTTTCCTGGCTTCATCCAATGTCTTGCCCTTAGCCAGTTCCGTAATTATCGAACCAGTGGCGATGTTGGAGGCGCAGCCGTACGATTCAAACTTGATATCCGAGATTGTATTCGCCGCGGGGTCAACCTTTATATGCACAGATACCATATCCCCACAGGCAGGGCTTCCTTCCATCGCCTTACCATCGGGATTCTCTATCTTACCGACATTACGCGGGTGCCGAAAGTGTTCCAGCACGGTTTCACTATATGGGAATTTCATTTCCAGACTTCCTCCTCTCAGTTACTTTTCGCTCAACGGACTAATGCTCCGCAGCTCATTCGCTATCTCAGCCGCCGCCACAACAACGGTATCGACATCCTCCATGGTGTTATAGCGCCCAAATGTAAACCGTATCGAACCGTGCGCTCTTTCATGGTCGCCTCCTATGCCAAATATGACGTGACTGCCTTCAAGTGAGCGGCTGAAACAGGCAGAACCAGTGCTAACCGCAAAACCACGCATATCCAGATGCAAGGTAATAGACTCGCCCTCAATAAAGTGGAACGTGATATTGGCATTCTGTGGCAGTCTCTTCCAGCGGTGGCCGTTCAAAGTAGTGTTCGGTATCTCATCAAGGATACGGTCAATGATATGATCACGCATTGCTTGAAGACGCAGGGTTTCTTCCGGAGTAACAAGCTCTACAGCCTTCGCAAAGCCCACCGCACCGGGTATGTTCTCAAGCCCAGCGCGTAGATTGAACTCCTGAAATCCGCCGTCTATCCACTTACCTATTTGTGTTCCGGAGCGGATATACAAACCGCCTACACCCTTTGGGCCATGGATAGTATGTGCTGACACAGTTACTAAGTCCGCAGGTGTCTTCCTAACGTCCAATGGTACCCTGGTAAAGGTGTGCGTAGCGTCGGAGTGGAAAAGCGCCCCCTTTTCCTTGCACACACGACCTATACTATCGATATCTTGTATAGTGCCTATTTCCTGGTTGGCATGCTGGATGGAAACCAGAATGGTCTTATCGCTTATCGAATCGCTGAGCTCCTGAAGATCGATGAAACCGTCACCATCCACGGACAGATACGTCACCCTGAATCCCTGTTTCTCCAGAGCTTTGGCGCTGTTAAGCACAGGGAAATCCTCAATTTTTGACACGATGATATGTTTGCCTTTCTTCTTACCAAGAGCCTGTGCTACTCCCTTTAACGCAATGTTCGAGGATTCGGTGCTCCCCGAAGTGAAAATGAATTCTTCGGGCCCGGCGCCCAGCGAGACAGCGATAGATTCCCGCGCATCGTCCAACGATTCTCGAGCTTCTATGCCCTGAGAATAACCAAACTCCGACGTGGCAACTGCGTATGTATCTAAGAAGTATGGCCTCATCGCATCCAGCACCCGCTCATCCATACGGGTTGCCGCCGCGTTGTCCAAATAAACAGGTCTGTCTTGCATGTGTCTCCCCCGCTATATGAAAAGGGTTATTGTTGACTCCTTGGCTTCATTCACGTATGTACCGACTGCGCAATATTCCGATATCAAATCATCACGGAGGTCTTCTTTCTTTATCCCCATTATCTCCATGGTCATATCACACGCGAGGACCTTGCCACCAAGCTCCTTGAAATCCTGCATCAATCTCTCCAGCGAGACCACACCGACTTTCTTCATCTTACGCTTCACCATCCACTTACCTAGACCCAGCATGTTCATTTTCGAAAGGGGGCCTTTCTCCAGGGCGCCTCTCCTGAGGCGCTGTAGTCCCCAGAAGGTGAAGTAAAGCGACACTTCCATCCCCATCGCCAGTGCCCCATTGGCTATGATGAGGGCGCTATAGAGCTTATCCATATCGCCGCTATGAACTACTATGGTAGCCTTGTTAGCCATCGTGCCTTCCCCCTCTACCTGCGTATCCTTATTCTCCAAACTCCCCCCTCCTCCTGCGTATCGATCAGCTCCAGCCCAAGAGATTTCACAGCCATCGGTATCTCTTTCTTGGAAGCGGGATGTGTGCCGATAACCTCTACAATATCGCCTTCCTCAGCTTTCCTTAGAGCCTTGCGGGTTTCAACCAAAGGTACCGGGCAAGTTTCGCCAACACAGTCTACCTTTATGTTAGCCATCTGGTATCACCTCCGCACATGCATCAAAAGTATATACCAAACAAGCAACCCCCCTAATGAGCCGCAGATTATAATCAAATTTCATAAGTTTCACGATGTTCTCTGGTTTATTATGGCTTAATTATACGTGTGGAGATAGCAATTTGTATGTGACGAATGTCGCACTTAGCGCTTAGAGGAACGCACTATAGGGAAAGAGGCCACAGGCTCTTTCTTCAGGAACTGACAATGGTACTAGGTAGCTGACCTGAGGCCCGCTCTAATGGAGCGGTTTTTGCATACTGGTAGAATAATTTACAAGAGCATCTTTCACTACTCAGCCTGATTGAGCTTGATCCGACACGCGCCGCAACAAGCTCAATCAGGTGTCGATCCGCCTTTATCGATTTCTGCTCAACGCAACAATGGGTGCTAACTTATCCATCATCCGCAGCATCCGCCGACGCTCTATTCGACAATCACAGTTAAAGTGAACTTTTCTGCCGGCTCAACACCCTGTTCCCAAGGCCGTCCATACTCCATTGATATGGTGCTTTCGCCCCTGGCAAGCGCTTTAAAAGTCCAAACCTCAACGCCCCCGGCTCCAATTAGCGAAGGATCGGTAGAGTCAGCTTCGAATATATAACCTGCCTCCTGCAATACACCCTCATCGCTGTTGTCTATCAGGGTCCACATGAAACCCGTCGTGGGGTTGGACTCCAGAATCACAGTCAATACGTCGCCGACTGCCACCCTAACCTCTTCACCCGCAAAGGAAGCATCTACACATTTCTCAATGCTGCCAGCCCAGAAATCGTTGAGCGACCTGTATGTGCCATCACTCTTTAGTTCACCGGTTACAACAACCCAGTCACCGTTCTCAATTCCCTCTACGCTGACAGCGAGCCTCTCCGCCCCGTCATCTTCCACCATCAAGCCATACCACACCTCCACTTCCTGTCCGCCAGAAGTTAACACAAAGCAGGGGCAGAAAAGCTCACCCAGCAAGCTCACTTTCCCGTAAATGGCGACCTCTATGTCATACACTGGATTTTCCAACAACCCGGCTATGCTCAGAACACTTTTTGGTTCAGAGTCACCGCCATTCGTCCATGCTATACTTCCCCCAGCAGCACCCCCGATAAGAGCCAAGATCAGTGCTACCACCAGCATCCTCTTCATTTTCAGCCTCCTTTTCATTATCTTTTGACAATCTGCAGTCGTCTTCTACTAATTACAGACGCCAGCAAGTAAGTTTTTGTTCCCAAGGATACTTGTATGCAAATGTTGAAATCTGCCCCGGATTAACCCATAATCTATTGTGTAGTTTTATGACTGGCACATCCGAGGATCAACAAGGAGCCAACGATATAACGCGAAACCGGC
>DAOUTY010000023.1 GCA_030668425.1 Chloroflexota bacterium | reverse complement strand
ACCTCGATTACTGGCAGAGAGGTGTCGGCCAGAGCGTCACGCAGGGATAGTCCGTAGTGGGTTAGCGCACCGGGGTTAATGAGGATGCCTGTGGCTTCGGAGGACTTCTCCTGGATGAAATCGACCAGTGCGCCTTCGTGGTTGGATTGGAAGGTCTCCAGTTCGACCCCCAGCTCATAGGCCGCTTTATCGAGCAGGGAGTTGATCTCTGCTAGTGTCTTATCGCCGTAGAGTGAGACCTGACGAGAGCCAAGCACATTCAGATTTGGACCATGGATGACCAGTATCTTCATTGCTCCTCCTTCTCTGACTCGCTCCTGGGATGAGCGGCAAGGTAGTTGCGGCGGATCTGGCTCTGGGTGACATGGGTATATACCTGAGTGCTGGAGAGCCTGGCGTGCCCCAGGAGGTCCTGGACTACCCTGAGATCGGCGCTTCCGTCGAGCAGGTGGGTGGCGAAGGTATGGCGCATTATGTGGGGGAAGACCCTCATCTCAAGCCCTGCCTGCTGGGCGCATTTCTTGATTATATGCTGGACGCGGCGTACGGCTATCCTTTCACCGAAGCGGTTCAAAAAGACTGCCTGGGTAAGTGCTTTACCCTCGAGCTTGATACGGCCATGCTCGAGATAAAGCCTTAACGCCTCGGCTGCCGGTATCCCCATGAGCGCCATGCGCTCTTTTGATCCCTTGCCCCAAACCCTGATCTGGCGGGAACCAAGATCGATATCGTTCAGGTCCAAGGTTACGATCTCGCTCACACGCAGTCCGGCGGCATAGAGCAGTTCCAGTAGCGCCCGATCCCTGAGGCCTTGCGGCGTCAAGGTATCAGGCGCTTCGATCAGCCGTGCCATCTCCTCGTGGGTGAGAAAGGTCGGTAGCCTTTTCTCTGTCTTCGGTCCTGATAAAGTCGACAAAGGATCAGCATCCACCAGTTTCTCCCTCCTCAAATAACCATAGAATGACCTCAGGGCGCTGACCTTACGGCTGATGCTGGATCGAGCTATTCCCTGTTCATGGAGCGAGCCCAGGTAAAGACGCAGGGTGGAGCGACTGACCTTATCGAGCGAGTCTATTCCATTCTCGCCCAGGAAATAAAGAAATCCCTGAACGTCGCTGGTATAATTCCTCACCGTCAGTGGAGAGATACTCCGTTCCAGTTCGAGGTGTCTCACATATTTTTTGAGTAGTTCTTCCACCATTTATTCCTCGGCGTCTGCCTCACCCTCGTAGTCACACTGGGTGCACTTGGCTGTTCCTTTCTTCGACATCGTTAACAGTCCCTGACACTTAGGACATGGCTGTGGCAGCGGCTTGTCCCAGGTGGCGGATTTGCACTTGGGGAACCGGGAGCACCCGTAGAAGAGTCGTCCTTTTTTGCTTCTCCTCTCGATTAGCTCGCCGTCGCAGTCGGGATTGGGGCAGGCGACATTGGTGGTAACCACTATCGGCTTGGCGTGCTTACACTGGGGGAAACCACTGCAAGATAGAAACTTGCCTCTGCGTCCCCATTTAATCACCATAGGCCGTCCACATAGCTCGCAAATCTCCTCCGTAGGCTCACTGATTTTGCGAATAGCCGAAGCTGCCCTGACTACCAGTTCCTCGAATGGGTAATAGAACTCACGCAGCATGGGGATCCACTCCAGTTGACCGCTGGCGATTTGATCCAGCTTTTCCTCCATCTGGGAGGTGAAGCCAACGTTGACGATGTCGGCGAAGTGCTCGCTGAGCAGTCCCGAGACGATTATGCCGAGTTCGGTGGGCAGCAGCTTCCCGTTGCCCCGCTCAACGTAGCCGCGCTCCTGGATCACGGACAAGATAGGGGCGTAGGTGCTGGGGCGCCCTATGCCCAGTTCCTCGAGTGTCTTGACCAGTGTGGCCTCGGTGTAGCGTGGTAGGGGCTGGGTAAAATGCTGCTCTGGGGAGAGCTTCAAGAGCCTGAGTTGCTCGCCCTTGGAGAATTCGGGGAGGGACCCCTTCCCATTTTCATCCTCATCATCGTCTCTACTCTCTTGGTACAATGTGAGGAATCCCGGGAAGGATATCACCGATTTTTTGGCTCTGAACAGATAACTCTTACTGTCGGACTTGGCTTCTATGTTCACCGTGGTGGTGTCGATCTGGGCTGCTGCCATTTGGCTTGAGACCATTCGTTGCCAGATAAGTGTGTAGAGCTTTAGTTGCTCTTTGGAGAGGTTGGCTTCGATTTGTGCGGGCTCCCGTCGAATGGAAGTAGGACGTATCGCCTCGTGGGCCTCCTGAGCGCCTTTCACTTTCCTAACGAAGCGGCGTGGTGTTGGGGGTAGAAAATCGGGGCCGTACTTCTCTTCGATATATGATCGCGTATCCGAAATTGCTGAGGTTGAAACCCTGGTGGAATCGGTCCGCATGTAGGTGATCAGCCCCACGGAGCCCTGTTTGCCCAACGGAAGGCCCTCGTAGAGCTGCTGGGCGACGGCCATGGTTTGCTTGGCGCTGAACCTGAATTTTCGCCATGCCTCCTGCTGCAGGGTGCTGGTGATGAACGGCGGTGCCGGCTGGCGTGCTCCCCGCTTCTGTGTCACTGCGGACACGGCATAACTTGCTCCCTTGAGTTCGTCTGTCAGCCTCTGGGTCTGCTCCTCGTTCCTAAGTTCGATTTTGCCTCCGCCGAACAAGCCCATGAACACTGCCCTGAAGCGCGGCGACCTTGCGCTCTCCTTTGCTAGCTCGGCCTCAATTGACCAGTACTCTACTGGGATGAAGCCGGATATCTCGGCCTCACGGTCAACGACTAGCTTCAGCGCTACGGACTGTACTCTTCCTGCGGAAAGCCCTGGCCTAACCCTCTTCCAGAGTAGGGGACTCAACTTATAGCCCACCAGTCTATCCAGGATTCGCCGCGCCTGTTGGGCGTTCACCATCCTCAGGTCGATGGGCCGGGGATGGCGGAAGGCATTGGAGATGGCCTCCTTGGTTATCTCGTGGAACACCACCCGCTTCACGGTCACTTTGCCCAGCTTTGCTGCCTGAACTATGTGCCAGGATATGGCTTCCCCTTCACGATCGGGGTCTGTAGCCAGATAGACCGTTGTTGCTGATCCTGCCTCACTCTTTATCTCGCTTATAACCTTCCTTTTTTTGCTCAGAACGACATATTTCGGGGAGAAGTCATTGTCCAAATCGACTCCCAGTTCCTTCTCCGGGAGGTCGCGCACATGACCCATTGATGCCTTTAGCGTGTAGTCTTTCCCCAGGAACTGGCTCAGGGTTCTTGCTTTAGCGGGGGATTCGACAACAACTAGATTCTTAGACATTGACAGTCAGTCTCCTTTTTTTGTAGCTGTTTCTTGGTTTAAACCCGTCCGTGCTGGATGTAATTTAACACACCATGACTGCACATGTCCATCCCTTGCCAAACCTGAAACCATCTCGGTGGGAAGCTATTTTGTGGAGGAAACCGCCTGCTGCCTCGATGTGAGAATAGTGACGACCATCATGGACACTTTGAAGACCTGATGTGGCACAGGGCTCTGCCCGGCAGGGGGGGCTTGACAAACGGGGGCGATTCATGATAAATGATTGATATATCACCGATAAATCTAATTTGAGGTGCCCTATGACACAGCCTCGACAGAGGCATATCCCTCTCAATATCGACGAGAGGCAGGAGTTGGACCGGCGCAAGCGCGACTATGAGAGTAGGACCGGGGATGTTGGAGACTGGGGCAAGTTCTTGGGAACTGTCTCGCTGGCTGGTCTGGCTGCCCTGGGTGTTTATGCGATGGCTCAAGCGATCAAGCGTGCGCCGACAGTATGGCAGGTTGACTGCTCCAGTTGTGGGGTGGGATTCCCCATTCAGGTTCCAAACCCGCCACCGTGGAGACTGGCCTGGGTCAAGTGCCCGAACTGCGGCGCAGAGTTGGTGATCGACTTCGCTAAATCAGCGTTGGTAGTATCGAACGAGCACGAAGCGGACTCTGATAGCGTCCGAATCGCTTTCTGCCACGTTTGTCAGCAGCCGATCAAGGCAACTTTTTCCAGGGTGAATCCGCAGGGGGTTGAGTACCTGGAATGTGAGCGCTGTGGCCGTGTGCCGGGTATCAGGTCCTGGGAGTAGAAAAGGGCTCTCGCGGTCGAAAATTCAGGGACTGGATTCGGTACACCCGCCTTTTCTTCGATTGCTACGAACTCAGTCCGCGCGGGCGAGGGTGTAGTTCATGCCGCCTAGATGGCGTACCATTCCTTTGAGTTCCATCATCGCCAGGGTGCTGGAGACGGTGGCTATGGGGAGTTGCGAGCAGCGACAGACCTCGTCGATGTGAATTGGCTCGTTGCGAAGATGTTTGAGAAGCAGCGATTCGGTCTCGTCGGCTGTGACGAGTTCTCGCATCTCAAGCTGTTGCGGGATCATGGTCAGATTTAATTCCTCGAGGATGTCTTGTACGTTCCTTACTAGCTTTGCTCCATCCTGTATCAGGCGGTTAGTGCCGCGACTTGCTGGCGACAGGATGCTGCCAGGGATGGCGAACACCTCCCTGTTCTGCTCCAGGGCGAGGTTTGCTGTGATCAGGGCCCCGCTGCTTTCACCGGCCTCGGTAACTACCACCCCGAGGCTTAGTCCGGACATGATACGATTGCGGCGGGGAAAGTTATCTGCCTTGGGTCTGGTTCCCAGTGGGTACTCGCTAATCAGTGCCCCTTGCTCTATGATAGCCTGAGCTAATTTCGTGTTCTCTGCAGGGTAGACCAGATCGAGGCCGCAGGCGAAGATGGCGATGGTGCGCCCGCCTGCTTTCAGAGCGGTGCGATGTGCGACTGAGTCAATCCCGTGGGCCAGTCCGCTGACGATGGTGATTCGGTTGTTTACCAGGTCGGTTACCAATCGCTCGGTTATATCCCGCCCATATATCGTAGCCCGCCGGGTACCAACTATTGCTATCGCCCATTCGTCCTCCGCGGCAAGAGCCCCTCTGATGTATAGTAGGGGAGGGACATCGTAGATCTCCTTCAGTCTGTCGGGGAAGGCGGGGTCATTCCACGTGAGCGCTTTGACCTGGTACCGCTCCAGCATCTCCATCTCGGCATCGGGCGAAATATTGGGACGTGAAGCAACGATGGCCTCGATCGATCTGGTGTCCAGTCCCGCTGATTTCAAGTCTGCTGGTCCGGCATGCCAGGCCTGCTCGAGATTGCTGAAATAGCTCTCAAGTTGGGAGAACTTGGCGCGGCCGATGCCCGGTATCCGATTGAACCCCACCCAGTATTTCAGGTCTGACATATCAGCCTCGTGGCCGAGACATTGTAGCATACCATGAGAGGGGAAGGCAATCAGCGTCAACTTGTGAGGGACTGTTCGAGTGCGGTTCTCAGTTTGCGGAAGAGGTCGGTGAGTTGGTCGACATTCATTTGTGCCATTTCAGGAGTCAGGGCTAGCACGAAGGGGAATGGGGAGAGGATCATCTGGCCGTTATCTCCGGTTGCGGACTCCGCCTGGGGCTGGTGATAGATCTGACGTTGCGAGCGAGTTCTTCGTTTAGCCCGTGGGGATGGCTGTGCAGCATCAGGGGTGATCTCGATCTCGGCCAGCCTGCATAGCCTGATTAGAAAGCGGGTAGCTTTGGTGGCCATCTCGGCGCCAAGCCCGCCCTCAGTGACGAAGTAGTTGTAGATTCCGTCTCTGGTTAGCTCCTTCAGCTTGAGCTTGTGAAATACCCCCGAATAGGCGTTGCGAACGATATCCTGGAGGGCCAGGGTATAAGTAGGCCCTTTGGTCTTCAGTAGGCGGCTGCTGTCTGTAGGCCTGCCCTCATCGTCTATTAGCCCCAAGAACCTCAGTGCTCCCACTACCTTGTATTCGTTTCCGGGAGCGATCTTACTAACCCGAAGGAAATCACTATCGATTCTGGGCGGTGTTGTTCTACGAAGCAGCTGCAGTGACTGTAGGGTTCCCCTGGTTGGACCGTAGGGTGGGATAAGGCCTCGGCCTTCTAAATCACGATCTCTAACTGCCATCTCATTTTCCTCTGGACTAATTAGTTTAGGACTGTACTATTAAGTCCTTTTGTGCAATTATAACACAATAATAGTAGGACTGTCAACAGTCCGCAAATAAAGTGCTTTCCTCGCCAGACTTTCCTCGGAATACGTATAGAATAGCAGCACAAAAGGCGGACTGTTTTACGAAAAACAGTCCTCAGTCCAAGCAATTCTTAAGCCATTTTGCTTAATTGGACAAAAATGGGCGGTATAGTCCTGCCGATAACCGCCTCGGACTGGGGCTTACCAGGCCGGGTTTTTCCGTCTGGGGGCATTGACTTTTTACACGTTTTCGTGTAAAACAGTGACATGAAGATGCGAGAACAAAAAGAAGTCTACTGGGACAGAGAGCGTGTCCGTGCCCTGAGGACTCACCTGGGAATGACCCAGCAGGAAATGGCAGGACAACTTGGGACGCGCCAGCAAACGATCAGCGAGTGGGAGACGGGGTTGTACAGGCCACGTGGGACCTCCAATACCCTGCTTAACATCGTGGCTGAGCGTTCTAGCTTCAAGTACCGGGTGCGCCGAGCAAAAAAGGCCTGAAGAGGGTCTGCAGGTGGTAAGGCATGAACCCTTGTCGAGGTTTATTGCGCGTTCATAGAGAAAGGGGCACGTGAGCAAGGTAAAGGTAGCTGAGTGCCTTCTCGTCCAGGTCTGGAAAAGGCAGTTGGTGGAGAAGGGCAGGATGGTTACCGGTTATGGAGAGAGGCTGCAGGTGATCTATCCAGGAAGGGAGAACAAGGATAGTGGGCCTGATTTTATAGGCGCCATTATTTCCACTGCTGATGGTGTGCTTTTAAGAGGGGATGTAGAGCTTCACTCGAGGGCGGGTGACTGGAAGAGCCATGGTCACAATCGTGACCCAAGTTACAACGATGTGATCCTTCAAGTGGTCTGGGATGGAGATATGGCAGCAGAGCTTCAGAGTGGGAAGAAGGTGCCTACATTGAGTCTGCGCCATTGTCTCAAAGGTTCATTGGATGATGTTCGCTACTGGACTGATTTGCCTATGGTGCCCAGTGATCCTTGCTATAACGCAGGGCAACGGCTGGGAGATAGCGAGATGGGCAGATTGCTGGATGAAGTTGGGGAAGAGCGATTTCGGCTCAAGGCAGGTCACTTCGCTGAAGCGATGGGCAGGAGGCTGCCGTCCCAGGTGCTGTTCGAGGGCATAATGGGGGCCTTGGGTTATAGCAAGAATAAGGAATTCTTCGAGGAGTTGGCTCGCCGTCTACCTCTGTCGGTACTGGAGGGCTTTTGCCTAGGCAAACCTCCCCAAGAGCAGGTTGAGGTGCTCAAAGCGCTGCTCTTAGGCAGGGCGGGATTATTGGTCGTGGGTGGCGATGGTGAACTGGAACGAATCTGGAGTTGTCTGGGCGATGGGGAGGCAATGGATTCTTCTCTCTGGCGTGTATTCAGGGTACGTCCGGAAAACCATCCTGCACGCCGCCTTGTCGGTGCAGCCTATCTGCTTGCCCGCTTTATGGAGGCAGGGCTATCGGAAAGGGTTTTGCAGTTGGTCGGCCAGGCACGGCCGGGTACGTCGTGGCTAGATTCCAGCTTTATGGTTAGTGCCCCTGAACCCTGCTCGGGAAGCGAATGCAGTCTGATAGGGCAGGGGAGAGCACGTGAGATCGTGATCAATATCATCTTGCCCTTTGTGCTAGCTTGGGCCGAGGCCAGATCGCAAGAGAAGCTGGAGGAGCAGGTATTGGCGCTCTATCAGGGTTACCCTAAAGCAGGCGAGTACGGGATAACTCGCGATCTGGCGAAGCTGCTGCTGGGCCCGGGTGCCTCCAGGCTGGTGAATTCGGCGCGGCGCCAGCAGGGGCTGGTCCATCTGGATAAGACCTTTTGCCGTCGGCGGGAGTGTGCCCGTTGCCCTGTAGCCAGGCGTTTAACCTCGGGATTGCTTGCTAGTTGACAGCTTCTGAGGATTACACCAGTACACTGGTAAGACAGTGTTCTGCATGAGCTTGTTGAGGGATGCGGTTGCTACTACTGAGGTACCTCGATCACTTACTGGCCGGGTGTCTAGCTTCGGCGGCGCTTACCGGTTAGTCGCTGGGCGAGCAGGCTTCCTGCCGGGTTACGCTCGTGCTCCTCAAGGCCGGCGCTGAGCAGGATGCTGACGATCTCCGACTTGTTGCACCTGATCCCCTGTCCCATGAGGTGCAGCCATACTTTTTCCAACTGCGCCAGATCGTCGGGGTCGAAGTAGAATGTGCCCTTTTCAAACCTCTTGGGTTTAGCTGGCGTACTGGTAGACTGTTGTACTGGTGCATCGCTGAACAGCGCATCTAATCCCTTCTTCGTCGTCATATCGTCAGCGAGGCGTTTGGACACGCTTATTCGCTTTGCCATTGTGCACCTCTCTTGCTAGCTTGCGGTAGGCAGCGGCAGCGGGGGAGGAACTGCTGAATGTCAGAATGGACTCGCCCGCTGTAGTTGTGTCGGCGAATTTTATCGTGGCTGGAATGGATATGTTGATCACAGTATCCCCGTAGTGCTCTCTGAGTTGCTCCGCTACCTCCTTGGAATGGCGAGTGCGTTTATCGTAAAAGGTGGGCAGTATACCCAGCACCTCAAGGCTAGGGTTAAGTCGCCCCCTGACCTTGGAGATAGTGGTGAGTAGCAGTTGCATGCCTCGGAAGGCGAGATAGTGCGACTGAACAGGGATCAGGACCTCGCCGGCCGCGGTGAAGGCGTTGAGGGTCAGTACTCCCAGCGAAGGCGGGCAGTCGAGGAGGATATAGTCGTACATCTTGTTGACCGAAGCCAGCTTGCCCTTCAGGATGAACTCTCTTCCTGGTTCGTTGATGAGTTCTACCTCGGCACCGGCGAGATGGATATTACTCGGGGCCAAGTCGCACTTTGTACCTGTAGGGATAATGATATCCTCCATGCCCAGTTCCACGTCGCGGAGGACATCGTACACGGTTTTCTTTACCCTGTGTATGCCCAAGGCTATGGAAAGTGCGCCCTGAGAGTCCATGTCCACCAGCAGAACGCGAGCCCCGATCTCCCTCAAGGCGGCACCAAGGGAGATTGTGGTGGTGGTTTTGCCCACCCCGCCTTTCTGGTTAGCGATAGCGATTACCCTGGCCATGTATCCACCTTTCGCTGGTATACTGGTATACTGTTTTACCAGCTAAATTATAGCATGCTTGTCAACATAGTGTCCTTACAAGTAGCGTTGCCACTCCTGTGGCAACGAGTATTTCGTCGTGACGGGAGTCACGACGCTACCGAGAAGGGCGCCGAAATGACACGGGGTGTAGCGTTGCCACTCTTGTGGCAACGGATTCTTCGTCGTGACAGGAGTCACGACGCTACAGGCATGTGTTCAGCTGGCAACTGCTAGCCTAACTTGAGGCCGGGGATAACGTCCAGGTCCCATCCGGCGACTTTCCCCGCGAGCAGATGGAAATAGCCGCAGGAGGCGATCATGGCGGCGTTGTCGGTGCACAGGACAGGATCGGGGACGAGCACCGGGGTGGGTAAGCGGCGAACAACCGTCTCCCTGAGGAGTTCATTGGCAGCCACGCCGCCGGCGAGTAGCACCTGTTTCACCCCATGTCGGTTGGCTGCTGCTGTTGTTTTGGTTACCAGGACATCGACTACAGACCGCTGGAAGCTGGCGGCGATGTCGGCTGCCACGGAGTTGGGGTGGGGCATAGTGGAGATTCCCAGCTCCTCCGCCAACCGGACCACCGCTGTCTTGAGCCCACTGAAGCTGAAGTCATCGCTACCCTTCAGCCAAGCACGAGGCAGGTGATAGCGGGGCGTTCCCTCTCTTGAGGCTCGTTCCACAGCAGGGCCTCCGGGATACCCCAGCTCCAGCATTCTAGCTACCTTATCGAAGGCCTCGCCAGCGGCGTCATCTCGGGTCCTGCCCAGCAGTAGGAGTTCTCCGTGGTTACTCATCAGAACTAGGTCGGTGTGGCCCCCGGATACGATAAGTGCGAGCAGAGGGAATACAGGTGTATCCTCTCCCAGCCAGTTGGCGTAGATATGTGCCTCGAGGTGGTTGATCCCGATGAGGGGCAGGTCCCATGCCAATGCCAGGGCCTTGGCCAGGTTCACTCCTACCAGCAAAGAGCCTGCCAATCCAGGCCCATTGGTGACGGCGATAGCTGAGAGGCCGTCGGGGGTTACGCTGGCATTACTCAGCGCCTGTTCAACGACGGGGATGACAGAGAGCAGGTGCTGGCGAGAGGCAATCTCTGGGACTATGCCGCCATAGCGGCTATGGATCTCGACCTGGGAGGCTATAATGTTGGACAGAATCTTGGTGCCGTCCTCGACAACAGCGGCGGCGGTTTCATCGCATGACGATTCGATTCCCAGTATCTTCATCTTCTAACCGATAAATGTGCAGACTTCTTCGAGGGCTTTCCGAGGGGCTCGTTCTTGAGGTTGTTTTGCGGCCATTCCTAGAGAGATTGTGCCAACCAGAAACCACGGTGGCTCCGCGCCGATCAAGGCCTCCAGTTCCTCTCGGGCGAACTCAACCGGCGCGCTGGCAAAGCAACTGCTGTATCCCAGCGCGGTAGCTGCCAGCAGGAGCTGGGCTACCGCCATGGCTATGCTCTGCAGGGCGAGGTCATGTGAGGTGGAGTCTGGACGGGAACCGTAGCCTCCTCCAGCCCAGGGACGAGCCAGTACCGCGATGGCCACCGGGGCAGCGGCGAAGTGGGTGCTGTAGAACCGCATCCTCGCGAGGCGTTTCCGCCGTGCTTGATTATCCGTTTCCGAGATCGATGCCTCCAGCACGGCTTTAACCACATCACGCATGCCTTGTTTGAGTTCCTTATCCCGGATCACGATGAAGTGCCAGGGTTGCTCGTTGGTGGCACTGGGCGCCAGCGTTGCTGCCTCAAGCATGGTCAAAATATCTTCGTGCGCCACTGGCTGATCGCTGAAGCGGCGAGTGCTTTGCCTTCTCCTGACCGTCTCGAAGAAGTCCATTTCAAACTCCCTTGGCCAGATTGATTACGTCACAATTATATCATCATATTGTGAAGGAGTCGCTGGGTATTGCCTATGCTATAATTGCGTTGCATATTTTGGACTGAGGGGTGATTGGAGATGGTTATCAACACGCGCATACATGTTCAGACCAAAGGTGACTGCGAACTTCTTGACATAACCCATCAGGTGGCGCAGAAGATAGAGGAATCGGATATCAAAGATGGTACGGTGACTGTTTTCGTGGCAGGTTCGACTGCTGGGGTGACAACTATTGAGTACGAACGGGGCGTGCTCAGCGATTTCCAGAGCATGTGGGATCGGGCAGTCCCCAGGGATATCCCATACCGGCACGATGCTGCCTGGGGGGATGGCAATGGACATGCCCATGTGCGCGCCTCGCTACTGGGGCCTTCGCTGGTGGTACCTTTTGTAAACAGTAGAATGATGTTGGGTACGTGGCAGCAAATCGTGCTGGCTGATTTCGACAACAGAACCCGTTCCAGGGATATCGTGCTCCAGATCATGGGTGAGTAGCACGAGTGCTACAGGGGAGAGCCATTCTGAGGGGAAATTGTCGCTCTGGCACGGCTCTTAAATCCTGCTGAGACGCCATAGGATGCGATTCTGGCACGGCACTCTGGCTGACAACACCAAACCATCGCAGGGAGTGTAGCGTTGCCACTCCTGTGGCAACGAATACTGTGTCGTGACGGGAGTCACGACGCTACATCTTTAAAATATACACCAGTACACTGTTATACCACAGTACTGGCTTTACTCGATTACCCCCTCGTCAATCAGGCTTTTGATCTCCTGCTCGCTGGCGCCGATGACGTCGGTTAATATCTCATGGGTATTCTCGCCGTAGAGCGGCGGGCGGGTTCTGGGCTTGGCGGGGGTGTCCGAAAGCCTGAAGGGGTTGTTTAAAAGCTTTACCTTTCCCAACTTGGGATGGTCGACCTCCACCAC
This sequence comes from Chloroflexota bacterium, assembly GCA_030668425.1. Classification (GTDB taxonomy): domain Bacteria; phylum Chloroflexota; class Dehalococcoidia; order SZUA-161; family SZUA-161; genus DAOUTY01. The sequence continues at coordinate 1,097 of DAOUTY010000023.1, read as the reverse complement.
CAGCCCGCGGTGCACGACGTGTGGGTCAGATAAAACCTCCTCCACGTTATACACCGGCGCTCCCGCGACATCGGCTTGATCGAAAAGCCTGAGCCACTCGTCCCTATCCTTGGTGGTGAAAATCTTGCAGAGTGCCTCATACATCTCCTTCTGCTTTTCGAGTGGCGCGAAATGCTGGTCTACAAAGTCCCCCCTGCCCACCAGGCGGCACAGGTTGGCCCAGAGCGGGGGTTCAAGACAGGATATGGCCACGTATTTGCCATCGTGGGTCTTGTAAGTGTTCAACCACGCTTGATCGCTGCCCGTGGGAAGCTTACTCCGATCCGCCACCTCGCCGTTGAGCAGGTAGCGGATGTTCATGACCCAGTTGAAGTAGATCATCCCGTCTGTAATCGCCACGTCTATGAACTGGCCCCTGCCTGTTTTCTCCCTGGCGTAGAGGGCGGCCAGGATGGAGCTTATGGCCTGGCAGTTAGCGGAGAGATCCGATATCTGGGGAAAGATGACATGAATGGGCTCTCCTTCTTGCGAGCCACAGGCACCAAGTATCCCCGTCATGGCAACTACATTGATATCGTGCGAAGCCCGATTTGCGTAGGGACTATCCTGTCCGTAGCCTGTGACGGAGCAGTAGATCAGCCGCGGGTTGCGCTTGCTCAATGTCTCATAGTCCATGCCCAGGCGTGCCGACGCACCGGGACGGAATGCCTCGATCAACACGTCTGCATTATCTACCAGGTTATAGACAATGGCTCTGCCCCGCTCATGCTTGAGGTTGACTGCGATGCTCTTCTTGCTGCAGTTCATGCCGATGTAGCGGAACCAGGTGTCGTCAGTGAACATGAAAGAAAGCGCTGGCGAATCTGCTGTGCGGGGGGTTTCGACCGTGATAACCTCGGCGCCGAGATCGGCCATGATCAGGGAGGTATACCTGCCGGGGCTGTGCCGTGACAGATCCAGCACCTTTATTCCGTCCAATGGGCCCATGTATTCACTCATTATTTGAGATGCTACTAGTATACCATTGGTTATAGTCTTTCACACGGGGGCACCTCTTCCGTCGATAGAGGTTCGAAACGTAGTAGGGGCGTTCAATT
>DAOUTY010000072.1 GCA_030668425.1 Chloroflexota bacterium | reverse complement strand
TGACATGACACACCACATACGCTGCACATCTGAACAGGAGTACGGAATCAAAGCTAACGGCACGTGGGGGCACGCTATTCGTGGCACTTCGGAACCAAGGGTCGGCGAAATCCGCCCACCCCGACCATTAATGCAGAAGCTCTAGCTTTAGTCGGTTGGGTAGCCAGGCTCACCGATTCCACTCTCGATAGAGAACCTTTATTTCTGAAGGCGAGCCCCCTGCGCCTTTTGTCTTGTTGAGGTACGTGGTCGCCCATATTTACCCGCCAGGCAAGCTCCAATGTTGACATCCCCAATGGTCTATGGTAAATGTTAGTGCACATCCGGTACTGCAGCCCATGATTTACCGCTCCACTTCCGCCATCGGTTACATAACGGACAGGCCTCAGTGTTGCCCCGCAGAGGGCAGAAATATCATGTGTTTGAAGGAGGACAACCGTGGAAGATAAGCAAGCAATAGAGCAGGCCCTGGGAAGGAGACTCCTTCTGGGAGAGATGATGGCTCGCAACAGCCGTAAGTTTCCCGACAAGGAGGCTCTGATATACGGAGATACGCGCTTGACATATAAGCAGTTCAACGCGCGCATCAATCGATTGGCCCATGCCTTGTTGGACATCGGCATCGGGAAGGGAGCAAAGGTAGCGATACTGGCCTTCAACTGCAACCAGTTTATGGAGACCTACTTCGCTCTGGCGAAGATCGGGGGGGTGGCTGTACCCCTCAACTTCCGCCTCCACCCGGAGGAACTCAAGTACATCATGGAAAACTCCGATGCAGAGGCGTTGATTGTAGGCGAGGCGTTTATCGAAACCGCTAAGGGTATCCGGAACGGCCTCCCTCAGGTCAGGAATTACATTTCGATCACGGATAATCCGGTGGAGGGTATGCTTCACTTTGAAACCTGGGTCGCGAAGTACCCCGAAGATGAGCCGCTTATTCTCGTCGATGAGGATGACCCCGCATTCATCATGTACACCGCCGGAACCACGGGCAGGCCCAAGGGGGCCGTCATCACCAACAAGAATGAAATGGTGCTGTGGATGCTGGGAGCCGCTTTTGTGTTCTCCGAGCCGGGGCTTTCCGACCTCTGGAACTTCAGGGCTTTGGGCGCCCCTCCCATATTTCACCTGGCGTCCTTCGGTTTCTGCCAGTTTATGTTCTTCCTGGGTGCCACTGTGGTGCTGCCTGTTGAGGTTTTCAATCCGGAATACATAATGAAGACCATCGAAAAGGAGAGGATCAACGCAATCGTCCTGGTGCCTGCCATGACCAACTTCCTGCTGCTGCTGCCTGATCTGGACAAATACGATACGAGTTCCCTCCAGGTTTGGGGGTCGTCGGGGGCGATTCTGCCCACGGAGACCCGAAGGCAGATGAAGGAGAATTTCCCCAACGTTAAGATTTTCGATTTGTTCGGGATGACGGAGATGAGCGCGCTGGTTTCAGGCCTTTTGCCGAGCGAATCGGAGGGTAGAGAGACATCGGTGGGCAAAGCCCTGCCGTTCATCGAGATACGGGTCGTGGATGACGATGACAACGATGTCCCGGCAGGCGTGGTGGGTGAAGCGGTCTATCGTGGACCGAGTGTGCTGAAGGAGTACTACAAGAACCCGGAGGCCACAGCGGAAGCGATGAGGGGCGGCTGGTTTCACTCAGGTGATCTGGTCAGGCGCGATGAAGAGGGTTTTCTATATGTCGTGGACCGGAAGAAGGACATGATCAACAGCGGCGGGGAAAATATCTACCCGGCGGAGATCGAGGAGGTCCTCTGCAGGCATCCCAAGATACAGGAGGCTGCGGTTATCGGGGTTCACGATGAGGAGTGGGGCGAAGCGGTCAAGGCCATCGTGGTTCCTAAGCCGGGAGAAACGGTGACCGAGGAAGAGGTCGTGGCGTTCTGCAAAAGCAATCTAGCCAGCTTCAAGAAGCCTAAATCAGTCGACTTCATCGATGTACTGCCCCGCAACGCAATGGGAAAGGTGCTGAAAACTGCCCTCAGGGAGCAGTACGGCAAATCAGTTAAATACTAGCTGGCGGATTAAATTCCGGAAGCTGTTCGTTCGGGCTGAGGTGATGTCGTGAGGATTACACAGCCGCAATAGCCCCCACATCTCCAGAGTTATAATACCGGATATGGAGCTAAAGCCAAGCGAAGCTAATGTATAGGGCCAACAGTTGCTCCAAAATCACTAGGTTTTGGAGGCTGTACCCTTACTACTCACACAGTCACTTCCCGGCTTCCCATTGGCGGGAGCCGAAGTTTGGTTCTGCCCGTCTGTTAACCGAAGTGGTGATCAGTACCGCCGCGTACCTCCCCCACCACCACCCCCACCACCTCTATCACCTCTATCCGTCCGCTCCTTTGCGTAATTGACGGTAATCTGCCTGTCATCCAGTGTGGTGTTGTTCAAGCCTTTGATAGCTTCCTCGGCCTCCGAGTCATTGGACATCTCCACGAAGCCAAAGCCCCTGGATCTCTCAGTATACCTGTCCTGAATCACCGTCGCTGACTCTACTGTCCCAAATTTGGCGAACTCCTCCTTCAATCGGTCATCAGTTGTGTTGAAGGATAGTCCTCCTACGTATAGTTTCCGAGCCATCCAATTCTCCTTTCTTCACGAGGAATATTTTAAACCTAGCCGCCACACGCGGTTTTCGGCGACATTTTTAACATTAAGTCGAGGGCGCATGGACAGGAAAAGAAAATTCTCCAACAGCATCGCCCCGAAACCCATTTTTCCTTTTGGGGGAACCAGCTGCTCGACCACGGTGCCATGGTAACCTAAAACCGTCGCCGTTTGCTCCCGCCTGACCAACTACCTTTGCTTTTGCCACCTCGGGACCTGTTGTCCCGTTTGCCGTCACGATGGCCGAGTGATTCACTAATATCCAGCGTGCGCCCCATCAATTCCTTCATATTGAGACCTTCGACTGCAGCTAGACCTTCGTCCCTGTCAGGCATATCTACGAACCCAAAACCTCTGGATATGCTGTTGTTCCTGTCCGTGACGATCCTGACCGCTTCAACCTGCCCAAACGGTTCAAAAGCGAGTCGCAACTCCGCCTCACCGACATCGCGGGCAAGGTTGCCCACATGTATCTGCACTTTGCCTCCTTTTCCTCCTTGGGAGCCCCGAGATATCAGCCGTGCCTTGATGGAGTTCATCCGTCCGAGTTGGGAATACTACCTCCCGTACTGTTTTGGCTACTGCTCCACCCTTTCCGAATCGCCGACACATCCCACCAGCCGCAGAACTGTCGCGTGGAGCCGCATTTCTTGCAAATGCCGAGATTCTCGGCATCAATTAACCAATGGTGAACGCAGACCTTGCCTTGGACCAATGGCGCGATTCGGTCTTTTAGCTCCATCGCTCACCTCACTCAGGCTGGATGGGAAACCGCTGCAAGAGCGGCGGCATCTACGTAGTCCTTCGAAGTCGTGACCTATCCTTTATCACAATATCGCCGTTGGCCTGACTATCTGCGTCCAAGATATCACATGGTGACCAGACAGAAGAGATATCTCCTCAAACGGTGAAGCTGGTCCAAATGACTAGAGGTAAAACTGCAGAGAGGCCCTAAGGACGGTTCGGGCACGATTTTCGACCTCACGTTTCCCTGACGCAACAGCTTCAAGCCATTCTCCTTAGGGATCGGGGCCCTCTTTGCTGTTATTACTACTGTCTACTGTCTTTGTGTGGAGTAGCAGTCTGAACAGTACACCGGACGCCCGTCTCGAGGCTCGAAAGGTACCTCACAGTCCTTCCCGCAAGACGCGCAGACAGCCGGGTACATTTGCCTCTGTCTCGCGCCGCCTCCGCCATAGCCGCCGCCTCCGCCATAGCCGCCGCCGGGGCGCTGCCGTTTCCTGATTGCTCGGCAATCCGGACAACGACCAGGCTCATTGACGAAGCCCTTGCTGTTGAAGAAATCCTGCTCAGAGGCGCTGAATATGAAATCATTCCCGCAATCCGAGCACTTAAGGGTTTTGTCTGCGTAGTCCATGGATGACCTCCTTCATTACAAACCTGCTAGGAGTTTGGGCATCCACGAACTGGGGAATGCGCGGGGAACGCTACACGTCGGGGAATTGCAAACTGGTATCAGGCCGTTCGCCTTATACTATCATAAGATCTAAGTTTGTCAACTCAACTGGTATTCAGAAGGAAGCCCTTTTCCAGTGGCCCGAAATCAGTCTCATTCCGAATAGCAGATGCGGTATCTATGTTTTGGAGCGGGATGGCATGTTTGCAATAGAATGCCCTTTTTTCACTTATAACGTGAGATATGGGTTGAGGACAGGGGAAGTTGGTGTATAGAGCAGATGGATGCTATAAAACCACAGCGGTTATCGAATAGAGGGCAGAGCTACCCGCTCCTCCCAGGCCAGATCAGAGAAGCTGACTATCCTCTTACTCAGCTCAGCAGGATTGGTGCTTCTTGTCAACGCTTCATCCAGAGTAACTGCGCCGGACTTGACGAGGTCTTCCAACGCTTGATCCATAGTCTGCATCTCGTGCTGTCTGCCGGTCTGCAAATAGGTGGGAATCTGGTCTGTTCTACCTTCCCGTATGAGATTACGTATAGCATCGGTGCCAAGCATGATCTCGAAGCCAGCTACCCTACCCCTGCCTCCAGCTCTGGGCAACAGACATTGCGAAAGCACACCTATTAAAACCTGCGATATCTGAAATCGGATCTGTTCCTGCTGGTGAGCAGGGAAAATGTCAATCAAGCGATCAACACTTTGAGGAGCACTCGCAGTATGCACTGTGGTCAATACCAAGTGGCCTGTCTCCGCGGCGGTGATCGCTGCAGCTATAGTGTCCAGATCACGCATTTCACCAATAAGGATCACATCAGGATCATGGCGCAGCGTGTGTCGTAAGGCAAGAGAAAAGGAATGAAAGTCATCCCCGAGGTCCCGTTGAGAAATTATACACTTATCATTATGATGTATGTACTCAATCGGATCCTCGATGGTGATCACGTGTCGGGCATCGTTCTTGTTCAGATGGTTTATCATGGCAGCTAAGGTGGTGGACTTACCGGTTCCAGCCGGGCCAGTTACCAGTACCAGCCCCTTTGTCTTAAGCGCCAGGGTCTTACACGTAGAAGGTAATCCAAGTTCATCTATGGAAGGCACGTGGAAGGATATTCGTCGAATAGCGATGCTGATCGTTCCTCTCTGAAAGAAGATGTTAATTCGGAAGCGAGCTAGCCCTGGAACGTTGTAAGCCAGATCCAGCCCCAACTCACTGTACAGCGTCTCCCTTTGACTCTCGGTTGTCAGATGTTCAAGTGCTTCTCTTGCATATTCGGGCGTGACTCTGGGCAGCTCTTCTAAATGCTTAAGGGCACCGTCGATGCGAAGGACCGGGTGACTGGGCACCGTCAGATGTAGGTCAGACGCTTCCTTTTCTACAGTGAGCTCCAATAGCTCTTTAATATTCATGCCGCAACTTACTTTCTAGTGTGAAAGGACGCAAATCTAGAACTTGTCGCCACTTTTATTAGTCTGTATGACTCCGCATATTCTTTATGTTTTGGAGGCTCGTGTTATATCAACTGGCTCTTGTCCAGGGAACGCAAGCCGAAGGGGTTGATAAGGTGCTCTTGCCCTATTGGTACGGTTGTAAGTTAAACTATTGTACTATTACTTTCGTACATGTATCAGTATAGATAGTAAAGAACCTCTTTGTGAAAGGCAAGATGGTGTTTCTACAAGTTCCTTTACTTCTCCTCCAAGATTCCTAAGAAATGGCGATACCCGGAGATGCTCAAAGGCGGTGATACCCTTAGTGAAGCAGGACGGTATGTTTACAGTAGACGCTTTATTTTTCCCGTGTTAGTACTGGTTATGAGGTCATGGACAGGCGTGGTTGTTGTATCGACAGCTCAGTCTGGATTAACCGCAATCGGGGTTATTGACGGGGCAGGCTGTCGTGCATGTAGGAAGCCTTGAGCAGGCTGAGTATGATCGGGCCCTTGGAGTCAGGGGAGCAGCACTCCTTTTCGAAGTGGCTACAAACAGTGCAGGTGACGCAGTATCTATCCACCTCGCTGATGTTCTCGAATAGGTTGCAGGTCTCGGCGCTCCGGTCATACCACTCCTCAAGAAACTCCTCTACACCCACTCTATGCGCGCGGAAGCTTCGAGGCCGCTCGAGACTGTTGAACCCTCCCGGCTCAAGCCTCTCTCTGCGAGGAGGTGACAGGGATATGCCGAATTCGTCTCTTATCCTAGGGCCGGAGCGAAAAGGTGAACTCACACGTGCCATCCTTGGGCAGCGTCTTTGTCATCTCAATATTCAGGTTGTCGCCGGTCTTGGTGGAAGCGACCTCAAAGCTGGCAAGACACATCTCTTTGCATGGAAGCGTCAGTCCAGCCTCCGACATCGCTTTGTTCAGGGAACAACTGGAGACCTGGAGCACCAGTTCTTTGGTGGTCGCCTTGGTGATATTCCACCTGTCAGTGGGTCGTGAAGCCAGGATGGCGAGCTCCACATAACGTTCGAACCGATGGGGGAAGGAGATCCCGGTCTGCCTGGTCACCTTCTCCACCATCTCGCCTGTGCGGTCGATATACTTCCCGTCGGCGAGTTCAATGGTCAATTCCATTAGCCTCCTGCCAAATGTCATAATGGCCTGTTGAGCCTCCTTTTCGTCCTTGCCCTTCAGACTCTCTACCAGCGCCTTGATATCGCACTGCGCTGTAACCTCATCAACAAGCCTCCTATCGGCGTCGAACGGCAGTGTCTTCCCTGGCTCCTCCAGGGTCATCAGTTTTTCCTTAATTGGCTTGGCGTACTTCCAGTTCATAGTCATCTTGCGCCACCTCCGCTAAAGCTCACCTGAATGGCATTTTGGGGGCAAACCTTGACACAATCCAGGCAGCCGGTGCATTTGTCTACGCGCACTCCTCTTACAATGAAGTGTTCGGGGTCTGTCTCGCGGAATTTCTTGATCGGCACATCTGTACCCAGCCCCAGCACATGCGTGGGGCAGATTAGCAGGCACTTGCGGCATGATAGGGGGTCGGCACACTTTTGATCGTCAACGGTTACTGTAGGCAGCATCTCGCCCTACCTTTCTATCGCTTCTACCACACGTTTGCCAGGGCAGGAAGGTTGGCCCGCTCCACCAGGGTGATCGCATCCTGGTCGCACTCCGTGGCACACAGGCCACAGCCGAAGCACTGGAACTGGTCAATAATTGCCTTGTTCTTTGAGGGGGAGAAGCTAAGCGCTCTGAACTGGCAGCGGTGTACGCAGGAGGCGCAGCCATTGCAAAGCTCAGGGTCGATCTTGGCTACATAGTGTCCCTTCCATAGAACCCTGATGCCCAGATCGACCACTGTCCTGATGGCGGAACAATCGGGGTAATCGCAGTTGCACAGCCCGGCAAGATAAGGGGTGCCGAAAGTGAACACAGTGTGCACCAGCCCCCGCTTGTTCAGCTTGGCGAGCACCTCCTTGGACTCATCCGGGGTGAGAAAGTGGACCCCTCCCCGGTAGGTATCGGGCCACCGCTCCCACTTATACATCCCGGTTCCCATACCCATGCACGTGAAGTTCTCCTCATCGGGAAGACCTTGCATGGAGCGTCGGCAGGCGCAGGTCATCAGGCCGATGGGATACATAATGTCCACGATCTTGAGTGCCTCCTCTAAGGTGAGCACCTGCCCGAAGTGGGTGATCCATGATATGCCCTCAACCTGCTGCTTTATCTGTTCTACCGTCGCCACATCCCCCCGCTCGCGAGCCTCCAGGAAATCATGACCGACGAATGCCATACCGCCGGCGGCCTGGGGGTCAGCTTCGGCACCTAATGCCTCGGCTTCCTCCTTTCTGATTTTATAGAGCCTGCGAGCGTAGTTTGCCGGGTTGAAGTACCATCGCTCATATCCATCGCCATACTTCTCACACCATTCACACATAGACCACCTCCATTGCTAAGCCTGGCGTCTCAGCGTGGGATTTGTTATTCCAACACGTGAAGAGTCAATTGTCATCACTATCCCTCTTGTACAACGATGATATGCCCCTGGTACCTGGCTGTCAACCTGCCGTGTGGGAGGCCGCAGTCTGTACCAACCATCTGGAACGGTATAGTTACAATATACTCTAATTCTTTCCAGTTGGGCTGCTGTGTTGAGAGTAGTATAAGAGCGGCGTGTTGCGTATTATTTACTGCCAGCGTAAGATAGTATCG
>DAOUTY010000030.1 GCA_030668425.1 Chloroflexota bacterium | reverse complement strand
CATCGTGTCGCTCGGTACCGATAATGTGCAGCCCACCCGCATCAACCACTTTTTTGTGCTCATCCTGCCAGTCGTCGGGATCCCTTCCATCAGGTTTGCCACCAAGGATAATATCGACACCACGCCCCGCCATGTTAGTAGCGATGGTAACAGCCCCTGATCGCCCCGCCTGAGCGACAACACCCGCCTCCTTCTCATGCTGCTTGGCGTTGAGAACCTGCTGGGGAATGCCCCTCTTCTGCAGAAGCTCGCTGAGGTATTCCGATTTCTCGATAGATACCGTCCCTACCAGCACAGATCGGCCCTGATTGTGCAATTCCTCTATCTCCTTGACCACCGCCCGGAACTTGGCCTCCTCGTTTTTGTATATTTGGTCCCGATACTCTTCGCGAATCAACGGCCTGTTCGTAGGAATGATCACCACATCAAGCTTATATATCTTGTCAAACTCCTCCGCCTCCGTAACTGCGGTGCCCGTCATGCCCGCTAGCTTCTCATACATTCGAAAGTAGTTCTGGAAGGTGATGGCGGCCATGGTTATACTCTCGCGCTGAATCTTCACCCCTTCCTTAGCCTCAATAGCCTGGTGCAATCCCTCAGAGTAACGCCGGCCCAACATCATACGTCCTGTAAACTCATCTACGATTACCACCTCGCCGTCCTTAACCACGTAGTCGCGGTCCCTTTTATACAGGACCTGCGCCCTTAGAGCATTATCCAAATAGTGGGTAAGGGCGTAATTGGCATTGTCATAGAGGTTGGGCAGACCCAGCCACCGTTCCATCTTGGCAACCGCGTCCTCGGTCAGGTTTACAGCGCGGGTGCGCTCCTCGATAACATAGTCTTCTTCCGGACGCAGCCTGGGGACCAGCCTGGCGAAAGTTTTATAGTTATCTGCTGCTTCCTCGGCAGCACCGCTGATGATGAGCGGGGTACGCGCCTCATCGATGAGAATATTGTCCACCTCGTCAACAATGGCATAATTGAGCCCCCGCTGCACGCACTGAGCGAGATCGACCACCATATTGTCCCTGAGGTAGTCGAAGCCGAACTCATTGTTTGTGCCGTAGGTTACATCGGCTTCGTAAGCCTGCCGGCGGGTAATCGGGCGCAGGTGTTCCAGCCCTGGGTCGTCTGACTCGTGATCAACGTCGAACAGGAACGCGCCTTCATGCTGGATACTCGCCACACTTATGCCCAGAGCATGGTAAATAGGCCCCATCCACTGGGTATCACGCTTGGCCAGGTAGTCATTTACGGTAATGACGTGTACACCATTTCCCGTCAGCGCGTTCAAGGTCACGGGCAGGGTAGCAACCAGCGTCTTGCCCTCGCCGGTCTTCATCTCAGCTATCACGCCCCTGTGGAGAACCATCCCGCCAATCAACTGAACATCGAAATGCCGCTGCCCTATTTTGCGCTTGGCGGCCTCACGAACAGCAGCGAAGACCTCGGGCAAGAGGTCGTCAAGAGATTCGCCATTTTCCAGTCGACCCTTGAATTCAGAAGTCTTCTCCCGCAACTCATCATCGCTGAGTCGCTCGAAATCAGGCTCAAGAACGTTGATTGTTTCGACTATAGGTTGGAGGCGCTTGAGCTCACGCTCATTTGAATCGCCCATAATTCTGGTCAGGCGCTTGAACATGCCTCCCCTTTACTGGAACATCGCGCCCACTGACATGCCGGCGTGGATGCGATGAATCCCCTCACCAATTAGAGACGCCATTGAGAGTACTGTCATCTTTTCTATCTTTTTCTCGTCAGGCACAGGCACTGTGTCAGTAACCACCAATTCCTTAAGCAGGCTTGAGGCTACACGCTCCACACCTGAGTTGGAAAGTATCGGATGAGTGCAGCAGGCATAGATCTCGGTGGCGCCATGCTCGACTAACGCATCAGCTGCGTTTGCCAGCGATCCGCCGGTATCCACCTCATCGTCCACAAGAACAGCTCGCCTGCCCTTGACATCGCCGATCACAGTCAAGGTCTCGGACTTGTCGGCATTTCCTACCCTGCGTTTCTCAATAATGGCCAGGGGGACATCGAGTCTTGCTGCAATGTCACGGGCACGCTTGGTAATCCCTACATCGGTAGCAACTACCACGAAATCACCCAGTTCCTTTTCCTCAATATAGCCGCTCAGGCTATAGAGAGCGGTCAACTCATCAACAGGAATATTGAAAAAGCCCTGGATTTGCCCCGCATGGAGGTCCACGGTGAGCACACGATTAGCTCCAGCTACAGTGATCAAATCAGCCACCAGCCGCGCCGTTATCGGAACTCGTGGCTGGTCTTTTTTATCGGTGCGGCTGTACCCATAGTAGGGCATTACCGCCGTGATTCTCCCCGCCGAAGCACGTTTCATGGCATCGATTATTATCAGGAGCTCCATAAGGCTCTTGTTCACCGGCGAGCAGATGGGCTGAACAACGAAAACATCGCGCTGTCGCACGTTCTCCAGGACCTGAACGAAGATGTTTTCATTGCTGAATTGGAACACCTTCATTTCGCCTAAAGGTATACCCAGATATTCGCAAATCTCTCGCGCTAACTCAGGATGAGCATTGCCACTGAAAACCTTTAACTCTTCGTACAATTTCGCCCCCCTTACAAGTAATACTGGCCTTTTTCCTAACTATAGCACAGAAGAAACAGAGGGGCAATCGAACTCGCAACGAGAGGGAAAACGTCCGGCCAAAAGAGACAGGGGGGAGGAAATCTCCGGTTAAGTCTTCACCGTCTGGCCGCGCGTACTATCTTGTCGACTACTGGTGTGATATCCCTGGAGGTATCGACAACAAAGTGGTTACGGCGAATCCTCTCCGCCCTAGCCCTCATCCTCTGATAAACACCGGAGTCAGCATCTGAATTGTCTCCGCGATCAATGCCTCGAGATCGGCCCTGCAAGCGTTTAAGTACCAAATTCCGAGGAGCTTCTACCCTGACAATTATTTGCTTCACCTTAAGGCGCTGCGAAATGAGGTACAGGCGCTCTCGATGCTGCTCCACCAGGTTCGTAGCATCCAGGATTGCCGTAATCCCGCTGTCCAGGAGCTCTTCAATAAGACGATGGCACGCATTGAAAAGGCGATGGCTTTCCTGCGCGCTGTAGGTTGGAGAGGGGTACAGCCTCTTGCGCAGTGTGTCGCTCTCCAGGATAACGCTAGGTAGCTGCTCCGCTAACTTGCGGCTGAAGTGAGATTTGCCTGTCCCCGGCAAGCCGCTGACAATTACAAACACCGGATTCGCCACGGGTTCGGGAAGTTCCCCTAGCCCCTGCTTCAGCTTTTGCACATCGGCGACAACTGTCTCTGCGCCCATCATCCGATGTTACCTCCCCAGTGCGAATCCGAAAAGGGTAACTGGCGAAGGAAATGCCCAACAACCACGCCTTGCTGAGGAGTAATCTCCGACTAGAGTTCTCTCCTGTCATAGAGGAGGCGATTCAGTAGCATGCTTCTTTTACCCGAAGGCTGCCGCAGGTCTTCGCTGATACCGGCTGTCGCCCTTCTCACCATGATCAGGACGAAAAGTCCCGCAAGTGCTACAATCACTTCCCAGGGCTGCCCCATAACCCAGGCAGCCGGAGGCAGCACGGCAAAACCTACAGCCATTCCTACTGGCAAACTATTGCTCGGAGGACCGCCAAACTTCAGCCTTTCGCTCGCCGACTGGTTCGGCTGTCTTAACCTGGGGATTGTTCTGATCAATAATCCTGTCGCCATCACCACCATGGCGATGAGCGAGGCTTTTGTGGCCAGCGTAGCGGACATGGCCAGACCTATGCTGTTGCCCTTTTCTCCATCAAACTTCATAAAGACAGGCCACATCTGTCCCGCCACTGCCGCCACTCCAGCAAAAGCGACCCATCCAGGTTCAAAGCCCGCCGATCGGGCAGCAACTACGACTATGGCCCCCTTGGCGAAATCCAAAAACACCCCCAATAAACCCTGCATACGCCCCACATTGCGCCAAAGTGCGATGTGCATGTCCTCGTGCTCTCTGAGATCGACTCCCTTAAGCCTGCCCATGATGTACATAAATGGTAAAGAGCCCAGGAGATAGGACCCCAGAATCAACACCAGTTCATCCCACATCGCTATCTTCCTCGCTGTAAAAGGCTAGGGCAATCACACCGCCGCTCATCGCGCACAATTGTAACAACAAAGTATTAGTGGCGCAAGCATACGATATCTCTGTAGCACCTAACTATACGATTGGGTATTGGCATAACTAGAACTTTGTGCTAAAATTTTCCTAGCTGTCTAAGGAGGGAATATGGACATTGCCCACCGCGAGATATTCTTCGAGATACAGTACGGCTGGATAATCTACATTCTGGCCGTTCTCTCTGTAGCGTTCCTGATCTATAGTTTCTACCGCCGTTCACGCCTCTGGAAATTGGGGCTGCCAGACAGCACATTCACTGAACTGGGGAAGAAGACAAAGGCCTTTATATACGCTGCCACTGTCGATGGCATCATCCACAGAAAGATCATCTTCAAAGATCTGTACCCCGGGATAATACACGCACTAATCTTTTACGGTGCTCTGCTTCTGCTGCTTGGAACCGCACTGGATGTTATCAGCCACTATATCGTTGAATTCCTGCATGGTAATACCTACTTGGCCATTTCCTTCCTTGCTGACCTCGGTGGCGTAATGCTAATTATCGGCGTAATTATGGTTGCCATCAGGAGATATATCCAGAAACCTGATCGACTGGACAACATCCCGGCCGATGGCATTGCCCTAGTTCTAATCTTCATCATTGTGCTCACCGGGTTCATACTGGAGGGGCTTCGTATCGTAGTTACGGATGCTCCCTCTGCATGGGCACAATGGTCCTTCCTTGGCTTTGGCTTCGCTAAAGCCTTCGAGACCTGCAGTCACCCGGTCGGCTGGTATCAGGCCCTGTGGTGGTTCCACTCGCTGCTAATCATCGGCACCATTGTCTACATAGCCCTTGATTTCCCCAAGCTAACGCACATGGTCGTCGCTCCAGTTAATGCGTTTTTCAGATCGACTATGCCCAAGGGCGCGCTCAGACCAATTGAATTAGAAGAAGCCGAAACCTTCGGCGCCGCCAATATCCAGGACTTCACCTTTAAAGACTTGCTTGACATGGATTCCTGCACTCGCTGCGGTCGTTGCCAGGACAACTGTCCCGCCTATCTCAGCGGAAAGCCTCTTTCCCCTAAGAAATTGGTGCAGGATCTGAAAAATCTCTTAACAGAGCGGCAAGGCAGTCTATTCAGCGCCGTAGCTGTTAAAGACCCCCCCGATAACGGCCACCAGATGATTGGAGAGGTCATAACAGAGGATGAGATCTGGGCCTGTACCACCTGCCGCGCCTGCCAGGAGCAGTGCCCGGTCTTCATTGAACCTATCAATAAGATAATCGAGATGCGGCGCAATCTGGTGCTCGAGCAAACACAGTTCCCTGAGACCGCCATGGGAGCCCTGAGAAGCATGGAACAGAGGGGACACCCCTGGCGAGGCACCATGGCAGCAAGGACTGACTGGGCCGATGGCATGGATATCAAGCTACTTTCAGATGACAGCAACGTGGACGTGCTCTTCTGGGTAGGCTGTACCGCAGCCCTGGAAGAAAGGAACATGAAGGTTGCTAAGGCTGTGGCTAAGGTGCTCCAGGCAGCAGGTGTCAACTTTGGCATACTGGGAACTGAGGAAACCTGCTGTGGCGAGCCCGCTCGCAGAATTGGCAATGAATATCTCTTCCAGATGCTCGCCCAGCAAAACATCGAAACCCTCAAAGGTTATGGGGTAACCAAGATCGTTACTGCTTGCCCCCATGGCTACAATACGATAAAGAACGAGTACCCCCAATTCGGTGGGCATTTCGAGGTCTGGCACCACACCGAATTCATTGCCGACTTGCTAAAACAGGGCAAGCTTACTCTCGCCAGGAGCCTGGACAAGAAAACAACCTATCATGATTCCTGCTACCTCGGCAGGTACAACGACATATATGAGGCACCGCGGGAAATCCTCCAACACGTAACAGGGACAGCACCAGTAGAAATGGAACATCAAAAGAGCAAAGCGTTCTGCTGTGGTGGTGGCGGCGGTAGGATGTGGATGGAAGAGCAGATCGGCAAGCGCATGAATCAAATGCGCGCTGAGGAGGCTATCAAAGTAAATGCTGAAGTACTAGCTTCGGCCTGCCCCTTCTGCATTCAGATGTTCGAGGATGGCATCAAAGCCCTGGAGGCAGAGGCGTCGCTCAAGACCATGGACCTGGCCGAGATAATAGCCGAGGCGATCGAATAAAGGTATTCCACTAGGACACTTCAGTTCTAAGACTTCAGATATGATGGCAAGGCCATAATGGCCTTGCCATTTCTCTGCCCTTTGCCCTCAAAAACCAAAGGATAGCCCACAGCATATATATTGGGGCCTTCTTTAGATCAGTTATGCGAGAGTAATCCCACACAATCCTGGGGAACCTAAGAGCGAAATGCAGCCCAGAGCTAACCATCTGGGTCTTGGTAAAGTGCTTATCCATAAATATGAAATGTCCCCTCGTCGCATAATACAACGGCCGCCCCTTGAGCCTTTCCCGCTTATCAATCCCCCAACCCTTGTGCCAAATTCTGGGTCCCGGAACATGCACTATTTTATATCCACCCCTAGCAGCTCTGACACAAAGGTCTACATCTTCCCATCCAAAGAAAAACCTCTCGTCAAGCAGACCCACGTTTTCCAGAACGTCGCGACGTACAAACATGAAGCAAGAACAGATCCAGTCAACCTCAGCTACTTCCTCAAACTGACCCCTGTCCACCTCCCCGCTTCCTCTGATTGGAGTACGACCAGTTCGATAGTCTATGGTGCCACCAGCAAACCAGATTAATTCAGGGAACTCGTAGCAGTAGATCTTTCCGCCCGCAATCCCTATCTCCGCATCACTTCGGGCTACATTGACCAGCTCATTGAGGAAATCGGGAGTAACCACAGTATCATTGTTCAACAATACGACGTAGTCGGCACTCCTATCCAGGGCATCCTTTATCCCAATGTTACAACCCTTGGCGAAACCCCAGTTCCTCTCATTCTCAATCAGCCTTATGCCATCACCAAACCTTTCCCTCAGGAGCCTGGCATCATCACCATCCGAACCATTGTCAACTACAGTAACCTCAAAATTGGGATAGCTACATTTCCTGAGAGATTCCAGGCATTCAGCGCAGTCGCTGAAGTTATTCCAGTTTACGAGGACGACGGAGACTTTGGGCGAGGACATTTGAGACTACCCTTGACTCTCTTTCTAGCCACAGCAATTATGTACCCTGATGATATATGCTCATCGTCTATGAACTCATGCACCCCGTTATGCCGCTCCACCGATTTATCGGACTGGTTAACATCACACTGTCCATAGAAGCTGATATCACAATAAAACCTGCTGAGCAAACGACAGTATTCCTCAGGCCAGAATTCTTTGACGTGATAGGGATTTGGAGGCCTTGCAACATCGGGGGAGAAGATTCTTCTATTCGGAGTTGAGCAAATTAGTGTGCCGTTATCCTTCAACACCCTCTGGCACTCTGCCAGAAACTTTCGATACGCCCTAATATGCTCCAATGTCTCGAAAGAGACAACGACATCAAAAGAATGATCGGCGAAAGGTAACTTGACGCCATCAGCGCACACGTAGTGCGAGCTCCCGCTATCCCCAAACCAATCCCGGCCATAGTTCACCGCCTCCGCTGATAAGTCCACCCCAGTCACTCTCCTCGCCCCCTTATCCACCAGATAACCCACCCCGTAGCCGGTACCGCACGCCACGTCCAGAACATCCTTATTCCCAGTAAGTGTTGCAGCAAAAACATACCTGTCTGTATGTTCCTTGTAGATCTCCGGAGGGGTTTTCTCAGGCACCACACGTTCTCCGGTGAATTCCATGTCAGCCTTATACATTTATCAGCGCCTCGCCGGAGACATAACCCGCCGCGAAATGGCCTTCTAGCAAAGCCTGAATCTATTCTATCACACAAGCAGTGCGCATTCCTACGGCATTCCCACCGTAGATGGCCAAGGCAACTCACTGGCAGATCAGAACACGTTGCCCAACAAATTCAATCTCTAGCATGTGGACAACCCTGACGAAAAAGTTTATACTTCGGAGCTTAGAGAGGATAGCTACACCTTCTTCAGGCACGCTAAAGGAGAGGTTATGGGGAATAACAGAGTAAAACATTTGTGGGGCCAGGATTTCAAGGTAGTCAAAGAAGGCTTGGACGAAGCACAAGTTGCAGCCTTTGTCAATCATATAACGAAGCAAAAAGAGGCGGGAATAAAAGAGGAAGCCAGGAGGAAGGCCGAGGACGAAGCTGGCAAGATTGTGTCCAAATCCGAACAGGGAAGCCGCCAGATTATTGAAGAGGCAAGAAAGCGGGGCGAGGGCGAAGCAAATCGCTTGATTCACGAAGCCGAGCTTAAGAGCCACCGTATTATTGACGAGGCAAAGAAGAAAGCCAGACCCGAGGCTAACAAGGTGGTCGCTGAAGCGGAGCAGAAAGCCCGTCAGATCATAGAGAAGATAAAGAGGCAGGCTCAGCCTGAGGAAAGGAAAATCACCGCTGAGGCCGAGCACCAAGGGCGCCAGATCATTAAGGAAGCACTTGGGAAAACCGAGACCGACGCAAGAAGAATTGTTGCCGAAGCTGGGCAGAAAAGCAACGAGATCATTGAAGAGGCAAGGAGGAAAGGCGAGGCTGAAGCAAACAGGATAATTGCAGAAGGTGAGCAGAAAGTACGACAGACAATAGAACAATCGACGAAGAAGGCTGAACCTCAGGTAAATAAGGTCATCGCCGAAGCCGAACAAAGGGGACGCCAGATCGTTGAGGAGGCAAAGAAAAAGGCCAGACCCGAGGCTAACAAGGTGATTGCTGAAGCGGAGCAGAAAGCCCTTCAAATCATAGAGGAGGCAAAGAAGAGGGCCCAGCCTGAGGCAAGGCAAGTCGTCGCCGAAGCCGAACAAACCAGACGCCGCATCGTAGAGGAAGCTACAAAGAAGGCTCAGTCGGATGCGGGTAGCTCAGTCGCACAAGCGGAACAGTCCAGCAACCAAATCATTGAGGACGCAAGGAAGAAAGCCGAAGACCAGGCAAACAGGATAGTGGCTGAAGCTGACCGCAGGGGCCGCCAGATTATCGAGGAGATAACCAAAAACGCTGAACCTGAGGCCAGCAAGATCCTCGCCGCGGCTGAGCATCAAGGACGCCAGATTATAGAAGGTGCAACAAAGAAGGCGGAACCTGAGGTAAACAAGATAATCGCCGAAGCTGAACAAAGGGAACGCCAGATCATTGAGGACGCAAAGAGAAAGGCCAGACCCGAGGCTAACAAGGTGATCGCTGAAGCGGAGCAGAAAGCCCGTCAGATCATAGAGGAGGCAAAAAAGCAGGCTCAGCCCGAAGCAAGAAAGATACTCGCCGAGGCCGAGCAGCAAGCTCACCAGATCATTGAGGAAACAACGAAGAAAGCCGAGAATGAGGCAAACAATATCGTTGCCGCTGCTGAACAGTCCAGCAACCAGATCATTGAGGACGCAAGAAATAACGCTGAGCCTGAGGCGAACAAGATAATCACTGAAGCTGAACAAAGAGGACGCCAGATCATCGAGGAAGCGACAAAGCAGGCGGAACCTGAGGTAAACAAGATAATCGCCGAAGCCGAACAAAAGGAACGCCAGATCGTCGAGGAGGCAAAGAGAAAGGCCAGGCCCGAAGCAACCAAGATCATTGCCGAAGCCGAGCAGCAAGCCCGACAGATCATAGAGGAAGCGAAAAAACAGGCTCAGCCCGAAGCAAGAAAGATACTCGCCGAGGCCGAGCAGCAAGGACGCCGTATCATCGAAGAAGCGACAGAGAAATCAGAGGCTGATGCGAACAGCTTAGTCGCCGAAGTCGAACAAAAAGGCCACCAGATCGTGGAGTTCGCCACAAAGAAGGCTGAGGAGGACGCGGCCAGGATAGCCTCCGAATCCGAGCAGACCGGCAACCAGATCATAGAGAAGGCAATGGCGAAAGCTGAGGCTGATGCAGGCAACGTGCTCGCCGAGACCGAAGAGAGAAGCCGTCAGATTGTCGGCGAGGCAACGAGGAGAGCCGAGGACGACTCCGCCAATATCCTTGCCCAGGCTGAGCAGAAAGCCAACGAGATCATACAGGAGGCAATGACGAAAGCTGAGGCTGACGCAAGCAACGTGCTCGCCGAGACCGAAGAGAGAAGCCGTCAGATTGTCGGGGAGGCAGCGAAGGAGGCTGCAGACGAGGCAAATAGGATCGTTTCCCAGGCAGAGCAAACCGGTCGCCAGATTATAGACGATACAACTAAGAAAGCAGATAATGACGCAAGTAGTGTACTCTCCAAAGCCGAGGAGAAAAACCGTCAGTTAATCGAGGAGGCCTCTAAGAAGGCAGAGGACAATGCCAGGGAGGTCGTCGCCCTGGCCGAACAGACAGGGCAACAGATTATAGACGAGGCAAGGCGGAAGACAGAGGATAATGCAAATACCATACTCGCTGAAGCCGAAGAAAAAAGCAGCCAGATCATCGAGGAGGCAACAAGGAAAGCCCAGGATGATAAAAGCGACATTGTTGCCCAAGCCGAACAGATGGGGCGACAGATCATAGACGATGCAACCAAAAAAGCTGAGGACGATGCGAGCAAGGTTATTTCCGGGGCCGAAGAGAGAGCACGCCAGATTATGCAGGAGGCCCATAAAAAGGCCGACCCCGAAATAAACAGGCTAATCGCTCAAGCCGAGGAGAAAGGCCGCCAAGCCGTAGAGGAAGCGGCTGAGAAGGCCAAAGAGAGAGGCAGCCAGATCATTGAGGAGGCAACCAAAAAGGCTGAGGACGGTGCAAGCAAGATCATTTCCGGCGCTGAAGAGAAAGTCAGCCAGATTATTAATGAGGCCAGAGAGAGAGCCGAGCCCGAGGCAAATAAGGCTGTTGCCGACTCAGTCCAGAGGGGCTACGAGATTATAGATGAGGCGAAGTCGAACGCCGAAGCTGAAGGAGCCAAGATTATTGGTGAGGCTGAGCATACAGGTCGCAAGATTATTGACGAGGCTACCGAGAAAGCGGAGGTCGAGGCAGTGAGAATCATTGCCGACGCTCGAGAGAAAGCTAACCAGATTATCGAGGAGACCACGGCTAGTGCTGAACCCGAAGCAAGCAGGATCCTCTCCGACGCTGAGCAGAAAGTCAGCCAGATAATAGAGGAAGCATCAAAAGAGGTCGAAGCCAACGCAAGCAGTATTATCGCCGAAGCAGAAGAGAGAGGCAGCCAGGTCATTGAGGAGGCGAAAAGGAAAGCACAGGCCGACGCCAGCTCGATGATTGAGGCTGCACAGGAGAAAAGCAACCAGATTATGCAGGAGACAAGAGATAAGGCTGCCGCCCAGACAAGCGGCTTGGTCAGCGAATACGAACAGAAAGCTCGTCAGATTCTAGAGCAAGCAGAGAAAATAGCAGCCGCACCTGCCTCCGAAAGGCCCGGGCATATAATCCGAGCCCTGGCTGAAAAATCAGCACAACAAGCCAAAGCGGAAGAGAAAAAGGCCGCTCAACAAAGACGAGCGGAGCTGGTGGTCATACCGCCGATCAACTTCGTCCAGCTTACTGCGCTGCGGACAGCGCTCCAGCAGTTCCGCGGGCTGCGCGTCCTAGCAACCGGCGGATCCCTGGAGGGTGGTGCCACTATTTCCATCTTTATGGAGGAGCCGATCCCTCTGGCCGATGAGCTAAGAAACATGGGCGCTATAGAGGAAGCGATATCAGAAGACCTGCTCGATTCTCACCCCCTGGGCGATTTTCTGAAACGGGCAATGCCCGCACCTTCTTCGAAAAAGCGCGAGGGCCAGAGGATATTGGTGGTGCTGAAGAGAGGTGAGGCTTAGCACCCCGAGTCGCTTAACCATCACCTGTCCGCTGACGAGGACTCATTCTCAGATGGAAGAGTCCAGGCTCTTCCATCAATAATGCAAACTCCATCAAAGTCTCGAAAAAGGCTCAAT
>DAOUTY010000104.1 GCA_030668425.1 Chloroflexota bacterium | reverse complement strand
GATGACATCCACCACTTGGGCCCGTTGAGGTAATAGTAGTCCTCCTTTAGTTCCGCCGTGCCGCGCATTCCTCCCATATCAACGCCTGAGTCGGGGTCCATGGCGAAAATCGTGCAGTATCCACCATCCAGGAATCTCTTCAGGTACTCTTTCTTAGCGTCCTCATCCGGTGTATGGGCGAGAAGGACTTGAACGGCAGGCTCACCGTAGGCGAATAAGTTATCGACCGCCGGGGAGAAGGACATTTTAACAATCTCGGCCGACACCAGGCCGCACTGGAGAAGGGTCCACCCGGGACCACCGTATTCCTTGGGTATGTCCCTGCCGAAGAATCCCCCATATATCATCGCCTTGTACAGGCCATAGAAAGCATCCGACATCTCCGTCATCGCCAGCACGCCACCCAGGCGGTCAAGCGCCCGCCTGTTGGGCAACCACCACTCCTCAATTATGTCCCTGGCCCTTTCCAGGGCATCATACGTTTCAGGCGTCCACTCTTCAGGATGTTCATACGGGTCATAGATGTTGGGCTTAGCAATGTCCATGTGCTTTTACCTCCTCAGCGTTCACTTAACTGTATTTCACAGGGATGCCGATAACGCTATCGTCTTTCCAGGGGATCCCGTTACTGACTACGCTGGCTTTACCCTTGTCTTTATGTCTTCCACTACCACTTTAGCGCTTTGGGCAGCTCCGCTGCCGCCAACCCAGCCTCCCGGAATCACCGCATCCCCAACGTTGTATAGGTCCTCAACGGGCGTTTTCTGGCCGAGACAGTCTCCCGGCCAGGTGCCGTAGAACGGCCAGTCACCGCAGAAATTCCGGGCTAATAGAATTCTGCCCCCGCGCTTCTCGAAATCGGGGAAGGTCTCCTTCAGGTCTCGCAGGAATATGTCATATTCCTTCATGGGAGAATACAGCACAGTGGACTCGGGAACAGAGGCGGTACGCAACAGGTGTTTGCCATCAGGGGTGCAATCTCCCACGAAACACTCGAGCCTCTGAGTATCTGCGGTGAAAAGTACCGAGGGGGCATCCAGTAACGGTTCATCACTTGTTATCGTGAATTCCAATCCTGCTGCCGGCTTAACCCGCTCCGCTACTTCTTTGAGATACGCTCGATCGAAATTGTGGTCTCCTCCCAGCTTGATCGTCTTCTTGGGCCCGGCATTGCTGATCACTGTCTTTGCTTCGATCTGCAGTTCCTCCCCTCCTCTCTCAGCGGCAACACCCCTTGCCACTCCGTCCTCAACGATGATTCTTCTTGCTCTTGTTCTGGTGAGGATCTCACCGTGATTGTCCGTGATTACCTTCTCCAGGGCGTCGATGACATCTTTCACGCCATTCTTAAGTATGATAGGATTCCCGCCAACCGTCATTCCCTTCAGAATTCGGAACCACTGTCCGGCGGTAATCTCCCAGGAATTGGCGCCGGCCCAGGCCGCAACTAGACTCTGGAATAGGTTACGAATCGTCTTGCTGTCGGCATATTGAAGCATCCAATCATCAAAGGTTATCGTATCCGGGGGCTCGTACCACAGCATAGCTCTCTTCAACGCGGTCATTACCCTGTTTTCTTCATCCTTGTCCTTGCTGGCCCAGGAGATCATGTCTCTGAGCGCGCCTTTCCCCGTCATCTCATAGTCCTTGCCGCCCATTCGGTATGTTTGTGGCATTGGGCCAGTGTGGGCCGTTTCGATTTCGGGGGCTCCGACCTCGTTTAGGGTAAGATAGACCGGGTCATTCTTGCCGTAGAGTATCATGTATGCCGCGGTACAAATCTTGTAGCCTTTGTACTCTATCTGGGTATATCGACCACCCAGTATGGGGAGCTTTTCAATTACTATTGTCTTGTAGCCTGAATGAGCTAGCTTCGCTGCGGCACACATCCCGCCGATACCCGACCCTATGACTACACAGTCACACGTTTTCTTCTCCATCTCATGCCTCCGTTAATGCGTCAACTGGACAATAATATAGACACTCCAGACACTCAGTGCACTTTTCCTCATCTATTTCAACGATGAAAGAGGAAGTGATTTTAATCGCGTCCTCGGGGCAAGATAAAACGCAAAGGGCACAACCGAAGCACTCCCTTTCTGAAACAACGATCGCCATACTTCACCTCTCTTTATAGGTCGTTAAATGATATCACCCATTTTGATCTATGTAATCTTGTTTTTTATAGTCTTCCTGAAATCAGCCGGGCGAACTCCCTGTCAACCTCTTCCTGAATCTGAGATATCTGGGCCTTGGTGAGGTGAGAGAACCTTCCCTGTTTCATGAGGTATTCCTCTACAGGCTTCCTCTTCTTGGGGACCTTGTTGACGGTTACCTCGCCATTTTCATATTCGTATAGCACC
Organism: Chloroflexota bacterium; assembly: GCA_030668425.1. Taxonomy (GTDB): domain Bacteria; phylum Chloroflexota; class Dehalococcoidia; order SZUA-161; family SZUA-161; genus DAOUTY01. The sequence goes on along the minus strand of DAOUTY010000104.1, from coordinate 3,944 downwards.
ACAGCCCCAGTCTCAACTCCAAGTCTGGCAATCTCTACGCCCAACGCAGGATCATACTCCCATCCAGGAGGACACGGACAGATCACATGGATGAAGGACGGCTTGTTCAGACTCTTTGCCTTCTTGGCCTTTTTCAACAGGTCGTCAGGGTAGGCCGGGGAAGCAGTTGCAATATATACATCGCCATGAGCCGCTGCGATCTGTGCAATATTCTTCACTCTAATCGGCTTGCCTTTCGGTGCTGTCTTGGTCCTGGCTCCGTATGGTGTGGACCCGCTACTCTGGATGCCGGTATTCATATAGGCCTGATTATCATAGCAAAGATAGATTATTCGGTGACCTCTCTCCAGGGCGGCAGAGAATGTTTGCAGGCCGATGTCAAATATCGCACCATCTCCGGCCACCTCGATCAGATGCGCGTCAATCCCTTTAAGTTTCATGGCGACTTCCATGCCGCTGATCGTAGCTCCGGCATTACTATACGTATAGAAGAAGGAGGGAATCTTCCATGCGGTCAGAGGAAAGAGCGTTGCGCACGTCCCGAGGCAACCCCCATTTAGGACAGCTACCGTATCCTTGCCAAAGACACTCAGAAACTTCCTGATAGCACCGAAACTCAGGCAGCCGGCACACGAGGCGCAGCCCTTGCTGAGGCAGCCCTCTCCCTCCTCGATTAATTCCCTCTCCACTTTCTCGCCGTTGAGCAGCTTCTGGTAAGTATCATAGCCAGACATGGTTGCTGCCCGCTCGTCGTATTGCATCTTGTACCACTCTGCAAACTCGTCCTCTCTGCTCATCCAGCTCTCAAATATCTCGTCAATGTCCTCGCCATCGATGTCCTTGCCACTGACGATGATGTTGGATATGGCCGCCTGCGATTTCTGGAGAGCTGCTTTCACTTCAATGCAGGCTATTCCGTAGAGGCTTCCCGGCGAGGGGGCTCGTTCGATCACCAATACCTTCTTGGCATTGAATAGGGCTTCTCTGACTTCGTCCTCGGGGAACGGCCTGAAAACTCTCAGCTTCAGCAGGCCTACTTTTATGCCTTTTTCCCGATACTCATCTACCTTCTCCCTAATAATGCCGACTGTACTGCCCAGGCTAACCATGATCACGTCCGCATCCTCGGTCTTGTATGCTTCCACCAAATCGTAATGACGGCCGAAAATCTCGGCGTACTCTTTACAAACGTCTTTTATTACCTGCTTTGCATCTTGCATTGCCTGGCACTGTTGCATCTTGAACCACGGATACTGTGACATCACTGGTGTGCCCCCGGTTATGGGATAGTTGGGATCAACAAGTACGTGCTTAGGGTTGTACTTCGGGAGGAGCTTGTCTACCTGTTCCTGCTCAGGGACATCCACCGTCTCGAAGCTGTGGCTCATCCGATGACCTTCAGATATCACCAGGGATGGCAGCAATACCTTCCCGTCCTCGCTGATTTTGTAGGCCATTATCAAAGAATCGATGATCTCTTGTCCATCCTCGGCGAAGAACTGGAGATAGCTTGCATCCCTTTCCGAAAGCGCATCAGAATGATCGCTCAGTAGCCCCTGAGGTATCCCGATTTCGCGGCTGGTAAGAGCCAGGACGACGGGTAGCGCCATTCCCGAAGCTGCCCATAGCATCTCCCGCATGAGGGCAAATCCCTGAGAGCAGGTACAACTGAATGTCCTGCATCCGCCTGCTGCCGCTCCTGCACAGATACCCATAGCACCTAGCTCTGATTCGGCATTAACGATTTCAGCGTCCAACTCGCCTCGGGTGACCATCTCATAGAGTTCTTCCGAGGCTGGAGTGGCGGGTGTAATGGGATATGCACTTATGACCTCCACCCTTGCTAGCTTGGCACCGTGAGCAATACACTGATTTCCTGAAAGAAACATCTCCATAGTTTACGCCTCACATACGACCATCTGGATCGCCCCTTTAGGACATTCATGGGCGCAGATGCCGCATCCTTTGCAATATTCCATGTCTATTTCGATGCGCGGGGTATCCGCCGGTGCAGATTTGTCTACGTCGAGCCGAACGATGCAATCATCGGGGCAGTACTGCGAACATATCTTGCACCCGATGCATTTTGAGTTATCTACAACCGGATCATGTACTCTCCAAGTCCCTGTCTTGTAGACAAGAGCAATTGTGCCAGTAGCGTGGACGCTGGCCCCTCTGATGAATACCTTATCCACGTTTCACCTCTTCATAACCAGCCCTGATGGCCTCAAGATTACTCTGTAGCTTCTCCTCTGAGAATCTGGAGCCAAGTATCAGCCGCATACCTTTTCCCAGGGATTCCAATGTAACAAGACCGGTAGCGGCGGCAAAGGCTCCCAGCATTACAGTATTGGTAATGGGAACCTTTAATATCCTCATTGCAATTGAAGTGGCGTCAAGATAGACAGTCGTGTGTGACAGCCCTAGATCCTTGCGTGCATTGACTATCAGCTTGCCGTCCTCGGGCATGCCGGCTTCAATATTGACGGCTTGCGTAAGCGCAGGATTCAGGACCGTGACAATGTCGGGCTTTGCTATATTCCCCCGCTCGGCAATGCGTTTATCGCCAATCCGCCCGTATGCTTCCACCGGCGCTCCTCTCCTCTCGACAGCAGGACTCATACAGGACAGTCCAAACTTGCCGTCGAACCTGACGGATGCACACAGTATATGTGCAAACGTTACTGCGCCCTCACCACCTCTCCCGTGTACCCTAACCTTTATCATAGTTTTAACACCCTATTAATAACAATCCCAGGCCGCCTTCAGCGGCCTTACCTATATGGTATAGGATTGAACTTGAGTCTGTCAACGCAGCAAATTGCCAGGATTACCATGGTTGTACTACAATAGAAAGAGTTCATCTGCAAGCTCTGATGCTTGGATAACCTCTGGATGTAGGGGTATCGGGATTTCTTACTATTGTAAGACTATGCTAGGACAGGCTATTTAGCGAAACTCCAATTGTTGAGAAAAGGAGTCATCAGATACATGCTAAAGCATCTATTTCGTCCTGCAAACATAGGTTCAATTGAAATCAGTAACCGGATTGTAATGCTGGCTATGCACCTTGCCTTTGCAACGGAGGATGGCTTCGCTACCGATCGGCTGAAGAACTTCTATATTGAGCGAGCGAAAGGTGGGGCAGGTCTGTTGACTATAGGAATGGCCTATGTTGATCAGGCTGGCAAGGGACAGGGGCTATCCCTTGATATCTATGATGATAAGTATATTCCGGGATTAAAGGAAGTGGCCGAAGCCTGTAAGGTTTATGGCAGCAGGGTATTTCTTCAGCTCAGCCATCAGGGGGCGACAGCCCTACCCAAGCTGACCGGACAGCAACCAGTGTCTAGCTCTGCTGTTACTACTCGTAAGAATGATATGTTGCCAAGGGAATTGACTATCGCTGAGATTCATGAGGTAGTTGACAGGTTTGGTGAAGCCGCAAGGCGGACCAAAGAGGCATCGTTTGATGGAATTGAGTTGGTTGCCTCCACTAATACCTTGGTTAACCAGTTTCTTTCTCCTATCACCAACAAACGTACAGATGAATATGGTGGTGAATTGAAGAATAGGATGAGATTTCTACTTGAAGTCAACGAATCTATTAGAGGCAATGTGGGCAATGACTACCCGCTATCATACAGGATAGTTGGCGATGAGCTTATGGAAGGGGGAAATGGGCTCGCTGAAGCAGTGCTGATTGCTCAGGAACTGGAGAAGGCAGGTGCCGACGCAATAAATGTTAACCTGTCCTGGCATGAGGCACCTGTGCCCCAGATAGCGATGTCAGTTCCCAGAGGGGCGTTCACATATACTGCTCGAGCAGTAAAAGAAGCGGTCAATGTGCCGGTCATAGCTACCGGTAGAATCAATGATCCAATACTTGCTGATAGGCTGATCGAGGATGGTGTGACTGATTTTGCCGGGATGGGGAGGGCTCT
>DAOUTY010000090.1 GCA_030668425.1 Chloroflexota bacterium | reverse complement strand
TATCACCTGCCTTGGACTTCAGCCATTTCTCCAGGTTCCAGGGGCTATCATTGGTAAAGATGGTGCCGTAGGGGAAATCGGTGACTTTCTTGCTCAAGAAGTAGCGGGTGCCCATCATTCCCCAGGAGGGGACGAGGTCCTTTACATAGTTTACATAACTCTTGTCGAAGTGCTCTTCACCTACCAGCTTGAGAACAGAGGGCTGGATACCAGCGTTGCTCACCACGATTGGTGCCTGGTAAGTACCCTTGTCGGTGACCACTCCCGTGACCTTGCCCTGTTCGATGGTGATCCTTTCCACCTTGGCGCGCCAGACCACTTTACCGCCGTTTTCCTCCACTGCCTGGGCGTAGGTGCCAGCCAGCTTGCCGAAGCCGCCCTTGCAGAAGACACCGCCGCTGCGGAGGAAGATGTCCTGCAGGGTCCTAATGGCTTCTGAGGCGGCTAATGCATCGTAGGGGACCATAAAGCAGCCGTCAGATACGGGGCCAAGCAGAAAGGCCAACAGGCTCTTGGGCACATTGTAGCGGCCCAACCAGTCGGCGAAGCTGATGTCATTCAGGGTATCGATGTCCTGAGGGCTCATCATTGTAAGTTCGGTCATAACCCTGAGCGCTTCGTCTCTGTCTGCTTGCTTCTTTACCTCCAGCCAGTCGAACATCTTATTGGGGTCCATTACTTCTCCTGGTGGGGGCTGTGGGCCTAACACGAACTTCCCCGAAGAGGTCTTATAAGTACTGCCGTTGACACCTGGCGCTACGAGTTCGACCTTATTTCCCATCCCCAGCTCCTTGAGGACGACCTCGAGCAGGGTTCTCTGCGTCGGCGCGCTGATCACCACCCAGGCGGTATAGGTGTAGCCTTTCTGGGATAGGGTCATAGCCTTGCCGCCTGCGCGGGAGTTCTTCTCCACGAGCAGTACCTTGAGCCCACGCTTCGCCAGCAGACCGGCACAGGAGCTACCGCCGAACCCTGCTCCAACAATGATGACATCGTATGATCCTTTTGCCATTTTACCTCCTCCTTGCTCACGAAGATGCTTGGCTTATTACTGTGGATGCAATTATTCCAGGTATGTCTTGATGTATTTTTCCATCTCGGGCGTTGGTTTCCACCACTTGGTAACGCCGAGGTCCTCGGCGACCTTGTTGGCGCCGAGATAGCCGGACCCTCCGAGCACAAGCCCTCCTGGGTACGTGGAGACCCCACATACGTAGAGGCCCTCGATTGGTGTCGCCGTGCTGGAACACTCCTGGTTGGGGCGGAAACAGCCCATCTGTATCGGCCTGTAATCGCCGTGCTTGATACTGCCACGACGCATATTGGGAAATCGAATCTCGATGTCGACGGGTGTTTCAAAGGTGGTGGTGATAATGTTATCCCTGGTCATGTTCGGGGCTGCTTTCTGCCACTTGCCCAGTATCGCTTCTTTAAGTTCCTCCCCTCGTTTATCCCAGCCGCCTCCGATTTCGTACGGGGCGTGCATTTGGAAGAAGGAGATGCTCTTGTCCGGTATGTCGCTGAGGGTGGGGTCGAAGATGCTCTGGCATGTGGCATGGCCGCCGAAGTTGTCGCTGATGTTGCCCGCGACCACGTTATCCCAGTGGGCAAGTAGCTGGTCGGTGCTTTCGATGCCGAATACGGTCATGAACGTTTCGTTGATCCAGGGGTCGTCGCACTTATAGTGTGGAGGCTCGTCTGAAGCGATATGCAGTGTGTAGTAGCTCCACTTGTCGTACTTCCAGCCTTCGATTGCCTCTTTCAGGTCCGCCGACATGTTATCCGCCCCGACTAGATCGAGGAAGGTGGTGTGAGGGTCCAGGGTTGACATAACCACCTTGCTGCGCAGGGTACGGCCTTCGGCCAGTTCAACACCGGCAACACGGCCGTTCTCAATTATGATATTGCTCACCGGGGCGTGTTCCAGTATCAATCCCCCCGCCTTGACGATCTCCCGCGCCATGGCGCTGGCGAACTTGTGTGAGCCGCCGTAGCAGTAGCACTTGTTCATTCCACGAGTCAACAGGAGGGGCACAAAAAAACCCAGCCCTGTCTCCCTCGGGTCCAGACCCCACATGCAGCTAGCATAAAGCATAAGGGCACGTACCCGGTCGTTTTCAAAGGTGTCAGTGATGATATCCAGGGGGCTTTGCTCCACAAGTTCCAGCATCTCCTGACCGATCTCGGTGCGCTGCATACAGATAGTCAAATCAAGAGGAGACATGGGAGGTACGTAAGTGGCTGGTGCTACTATTTCGTCCACGATTCGCCGCCATGTGCGCATGATTTTGCCGAAGTTAACAGCGTCCTTGAAGGAGAATTTGCTTATGGAGTCCTTGGTGTCCTCGATCATGCGTGTCAGGAGCAGGGACTTGCCATCCTCGAACACCATGCCTGTCTGCGAGTTGGGCTTGATCCATACTAGCGCGGGCCCGTCGAGGTTGAAGTCCCTGATTACCGGCATATAGTCAACCATCATGTGGTAGATGACATGGGGGTTTGATGAGTAGCAGGGATAAAGGATCTCCTCTGTAGCCAGGCCACCGCCGATCTCGTATCGGGCTTCAGCCAGAGCAACCTTGAGTCCAGCCTTGGCGAGGTAGGCCGCCGCCATCAGGCCGTTGGGCCCGCCGCCTATGACTACGACGTCCCATTCGCTTTCGTCGGGAAACTCCTCGAACATATGACCAAAAATATCTTCAGTTGCCACAGTGGCCTCCTCTCTAACTACCGGGGTATCGCAGATACCTTGCCTTCCTGTGGAATGTAATATGGTGATGGGTACCACCAATTGCCGGGCTCGGCAATACCGTCCTCGATGAGTATGTGCATCAGGTTGTAGGGGATGGCCATCAGGCACAGTGCCCCTGGATGCCCGGTAGTCTGGTGGCAAGTATAGAGCCCGTCGATGGGGGAGCGATAGCGCGCGAGTTCGGGTATGGGACGCTGTGTCCACAACTGGTCGCTGCAGTGGCGGGAGCCACACCAGGTGCCACCGATGAGGCCGGTGTTGCGGAATTCAACTTCACGGCCGGTTGCCGACCAGTGGTGAATAATGTTCTCGTCCTCGAGGCCGTCAAGTGCTTCACTGAAAGCCTTGCGCATGTAGGCGTCCAGCTCGTCCTTTTTCTCGTTCTGGGCTTCCGGCCCCTCCACCTGATACTCAGGTACGGGAACATTCACCTCGAAGGCGGCCGATATATGTCCCTTGGAGTGGGAGCCCTGGCAATCCGTGGGGTTGAATGCCTGTGATGGGGTCAGGAACCACATCAGCTTCTCCGGGGGCAAAGTGGGAAGGCTCTTGCGGGCATCACAATCCGCTACGTTTTCATAGTAGAGTTCCCTTGAGTCCGAGGGGTACACGCCGCCGGAAGGAATATTAAAGGGGCCGGCAACACTGGTCTCGCTTTCAGTCATCGCCTTAAATTTCGAATTCCACTGCAGGGGCTTGCGAGTGTGAAAGGTGGAAACGTAGAGAGTCCCATTCTTAAGGCTGATATCCTTCACCTTCTGTATGAAGCCGGGGTCCAGATGCTGCCCCCCGATCATCTTGAAGAAGGTTTGCTGGTAGTCTACAGCCGAGATTACTGCCTTACTCGCCCAGATCTTCTTGCCGCCCGACGCGGCTGTTTCCCTTAACCGAACTCCCACCGCTCGTCCGTCTTCGATGATGATTTCATCGACGGGGCATGTAGTGCGTACCACTGCTCCATGAGCTACTGCGCAGCGATGAATGGCGTGGAAATAGCCGTGCAAACCGCCGCGAGGGATACTCATCTTGCCCGTGTTCGGTAAAATGAGGAGCTGGACACAGAGCAAAGCGGGAATTGCTACGCCTTCCCAGTGGCCGGCGGCACCTGATGCCCAGGCTGCGAACGCCATCGTGACCTTGAAAGGCTCACTTTCCAAATACTCATCCATGAGGTCGAACATAGTCCATTCGCGCAGCTCATGGCTCCAGACATCCGGCTGGTGTTGCTTGTACACCTGCATATAGGGGACGTTCTCGTCTGTTACCTCCACCTCAGGGGGGTGCGGTGGGCACCAGAAAGCCGCCCGCATCAACTCCTTGGTGAAAGGAGGCTGGCCCAGGACACCGCCGAGCTTGGCGAAGCCCATCATGTCTTTTTCGGTGATGGGACTCACCCCCCGGGTCGTTGTATTACCGGCGCTCAGCGATTTCATCATATCTATTGGGTTCCATGTCATGCGGAAGCCGTACTTGTGCAGCTCCAGTTGCTCGAACCCCGGGGCTGGTGCTGCGTACATGAGCATAGCGTGGGGATAGATGCGCACTCCGGGTATGACCTCTACGGTCTCACATGCCCCGCCGCACTCCACCCTCTCCTCCAGGACGCAGACATGAAGCCCGCACTTCGCCAGATATGCCGCTGTGGTCATGCCGTTGGGTCCCCCACCGATAATCACAACATCATATCTTTCATCCTTGCTCATATATGCCTCCTAACCGACGGGTTGAATTGTATGTCAAAAGAGCGAGTGGCACAAATCAGGCGATTTTAGAGAACAATATAAGCGTAGGAGCATACGATTAGAATGGTGCTGTTCCCCATTTTGGGGTAGGGTTGTCATAGTGTGGACAGCGGTGCTGACACCTGATATGTTAAGGGAGAGGAACAGGACAAGGCCAGAGGGCGTCCTTGTCGCTGAAACAGCTCAGTGCTGAAGACGACATAAAACCTGGTGGGATATTGGTTACACGGGATCGGAGGAAAAGGAGGTGCTTATGGACCTGTTCGATAAATTCAATGCCGAGAAATGCACCCTATGTGGTGAGTGTTTTCATCAATGCCCGGTGATGCAATTGCCCCTTGATGTTGCCAAAGCGGAGATCAGGAGGCTGGTGAATGGCGAGGAGACGAAGCACGTGTTGCAGAAATGCACAAGTTGTTTCGCCTGCAACTTCATCTGCCCTGAGGAATGCAATCCTACCCAGCGAATATTAGATGTCTGGCACGAGAAATCGGTGCGTGAGGGGATACCGATCAGGGCAATGTACTACACGCCGGACAACGCGCTCAATTTCAGGACGTACGTTTTGGATCGTCTTCCCGAGGATGAAAAGGCATTGGTTAAATCCTGGGAGGACGTGTCGCCCTGCGACGAAGTATTCTACCCCGGGTGCAACGTAATAACGGTACCCTATTTGACACGAACGAAGCTCCTCGACGGTGTGAATATCAGGGGGTCGCTCAATTTATGCTGTGGCGAGACCTACTATCGCACTGGACAGTACGAAATGGCGGAGAGGGCTGCCAAGCGATTAGAGACCTGGTGCAAACAACTCGGTTTCAAGAGGATGATCGTGCCCTGCACTGCCGGCCGCAATATGTTCACCAACGTCCTGCCCAAGTTTGGCGTGAAGTTCGATTTCGAGATTCAACACATGCTCCCCTGGATACTGGAGAGAATCGAAAAGGGAGAAGTCCAGATCACCAATCCGCTGAATATGACGGTTACCATACAGGAGTCGTGCTACGGGAAGTTCTTTGGGGATGAGTATATGGATGTCCCGAGAAGGCTGTTGGAAAAAGCGGGTGCCAGGGTGGTGGAGGAGGATCTGTGTCGTGAAAAAGCACTATGCTGTGGTATCGCTGGAGGATTCAGCTACACTTCAGGGTACAATCCGTGGGATATCACACTTGCGACGATAAGGACTTTAAGGCTTGCTAAAAGGACGAGAGCGCAGGCTTTGGCAGTATACTGCGCCGGCTGCCTCCAGATGCTCACCGTAGGGCAGGTCGTTTACCCCAACCGGATGCCCATTTACCACATACTGGAGCTGCTTCAGATTGCCATCGGTGAAAAGCCGGAGAGGCGGCACAAGCAGAGGGCGCGCACGATGTTCAGAGGGGTTGCCATCAACCAGTTCCCGAAGGTTTTGTCGCGGAAGCGGTTCTTCATGAAGGAGCTGCTCTAGCACTTGTGATGTGAAGTCTGATATCGAAGCTGCCGCTATCGGCGCCGCACGGGCGCCTGTCTATCACCGTCACCCGCCGCATCCAGTTACATAGATATAATCTTCCTTGGTCATCGTACTCGTGCAGCCTGAGTCGCACGTGACGGTAAGGGTTATTGTATAGTAACCGTTCATAGTGTAACAGTAGTCTGGGTTCCTTAAGCTACTATCTACCGCATCGTCCCAATTAAGGTCCCATGCCCAGTCGGTTACATGACCCGTAGACATATCGACGAACTGTACGCAGTCGGGAAGCTCGTCAGATCCGTCAATTACTGTTGGGTTGGCGGAGAAATCGGCAGTGCAATCACACGGAGGTGTAGGTGTAGGTGTGGGGGTAGGAGTAGGAGTTGGCGTAGGTGTAGGCGAAGGCGCGGGCGTGGGTGTGGGGGTAGGGGTAGGCACTGGTGTGGGAGTGGGCGTTGGAGTAGGCGGCACTGGCGTAGGTTCTCCTCCCGGCAACCACTCTACCCTGTCAATCCAGGCGGCGTCTTCCCCCAAGCTCCGGGTGACATCCTTGTAGTACTTCCACTCAATAAAATGTGTTCCAGGGCCTATGATTACAACGCTGACATGGGTCCAGTCCTTGGTACCGCTTATGCCTGAGGTATGCTGACCTATATCATCCTGATATGTGAACTGCAGGAAGTCACAGTTCGGTTGCGATGAAATCTTCCACCAAAAAGAGAGGGTCCCGGGACCGGTGACTGTTGTCTGTAACCATGTCTCTCGATTATGAAATATATCGCCGCTCTGCGCCGCATCGTTGTCGTAATAGCTGGTTGTGGTCTGGCTGAACCATTCTGCGTCACCTCCAGTAATCCATTCGAGGCTGGTGTTATCCAATGCTTCCGCCAGCTCAGACGATGGTGATGGCGTGGGCGTAGGTGACGGTGTGGACGTTGGCGCCGGAGTTGGAGTAGAAGTAGGCGATGGTGATGGCGTGGGCGTGGGTGATGGTGTGGGTGTCAACGTAGGTGTAGGCGTTGGCGCAGGAGTTAGAGTAGGCGTTGGTGACGGCATAGGCGTAGGTGATGGAGTGGGCGTTGGGGTGGGCGTTGGCGCAGGAGTTAGAGTAGGCGTTGGTGACGGCATAGGCGTGGGTGATAGAGTCGGTGATGGTGTGGGTGTTGGTGGTGGAGGTG
>DAOUTY010000207.1 GCA_030668425.1 Chloroflexota bacterium | reverse complement strand
TCTGCTATTTCCAAGCAGCGCCCGAAGCGCAAGGAGCACATAAGCCTCGTACTCTTCATCGGCAACCAGCTTCCCGCCCATCACCTTCATGGCTACCCGCTCCCTCCCCGGAATGGGTCGGCTGGGCTATCCCCCCTCACCTACTCGCGATATTCCCTTGAAATTGCTGCTATGATAGCACAAATAGCTCGCGGTGCAACAAGGTGTCAACGGCGCATAATGTGTGCCAGGTGAGCAACTTGGAGTGCCCTGAACAGGTGCCCGTGGGGAATGCAATTACAAAACTGGAATTAAGAGTGAGGTTTGTAAGAGAAAGAAGGAAGCATTCGATATCGGTGCTTATTTCCAGGGGAGCTTCAACTCACTGGGTCGAAGCTCCCCTATTAGAGTATTAAGCTCGTTCTATCTAACTACGGCAGTTCACTTGGGTCATATCCAGTAAATATTGTGTTAGTCTCGATATTATACCAAGTGCCATCTATCTTCTGCCAAATGTCGGGGAACTCATCCGTATACTCCAGCAGCACAGTTCCGTTCAGTCCCAGTTTGGCTGTCATGTATGCCCACTCGCCCTCGACACGGATCTCCGGATCGGTGATCTCGACTTCCGCTTGCCCACTCTCCACCAATGGCAGGAATTCGGCATATGCCATCAGATGGAAGGTCTCGAACTCCTGCAGCGTCACCCTTGACCGATAGCTCGGTGTCCTCTGGTTGTATACAGTCTCCAAATCCACGTCGTTCATGGCTGCTATCTGTTCATCAACGAGTTCACTTATTTTTTCCTCATCATTCCCCCCACAACCTAATGTTCCGAGAACAAGCGCCAGTGCCAGTATTAGTGCAAATGTGATTGCGAGCTTTTTCATCGTTCCTCCTCTCTTATTGCTTGAATCTTATCACACTCACCTGTGTGTAACAAGGAGGTAATCTCATTACACGACTAATCTAAGGATAACTAGATTTCATGGTTCCCCAATTATAATCGTGTCGCCGACCTGCCTGGTTGCCCGTATAGCTGCCGCAGAAATATTCACCGGGAGGCTAGTTAAAAGTGTTTTTGCTTGCAAAAGGGGGGACAGACGCCAGGGTTATGTGCTACAGGGGCTATCTCCGCAAGGAAGCGACCAACCTGTCGGTGTGGAGAAGCAGGTCGAGAGCAGCGATTACATCGGGAACCACGAGGTCAGAGCTCGTTATAGCCTCAGCAGCAGCGCCTTCTCTGCCCAGGATACAGATACCAAGAGCCGACTCCCTCAGCATGGAGACATCGTTACAGCCGTTTCCTAGGGAAACGGTATTCTCTCCTCCCAGTTGTTGTACCAGGGCGAGCTTCTGAGCATCCTCAGCGCCCTCTTTTATTTTGTGTATCCTGATATCGAGGCCTTTCCCCAATCGCTGGGCGCTGCCATATGTATCAGCGGTAACAATCGATATGTTCAATAGCTGACCGAGCCTCTGAAGCCGTTCCTCCACCCCCTCGATAATCTCGCCGTCCAGTGCTATGGTACCATTAAGGTCCAGCACCAGATGCTTCAACGCATAGCTCCCTCTGCCCGGGATGGTAACTTCTATCATTGCCTGAACCTATTTGACGACAATTCTGCCCTTTGGCTCAGCGACTACTTCACCGATTATGGCTGCTTCCTCTATGCCCTCTTTATGCATTCTATCCAGCAGCGGCTCTGCCTCCGCCCCGGGCACAGAAATCAGCAGGCCACCCGACGTCTGAGGATCGAACAAGACATCTACCATAAACAGGGGAATTTCAGGGCTAATCTCGACCATGCTGATGCGGAACTCGCGGTTGCGGTGCAACCCCCCTGGTATCATACCCATCTCGGAGAGTTCTTTCACCTCGGGGAAAAACGGTACCTGAGAAGAATATATCACCATGCCGACGTCAGTTCCCTCGATCATCTCGCAGGCATGCCCCAGCAGTCCGAAGCCGGTGACATCCGTACAGGCATGAACGTCCACGGTCAGCATAAGTTCCGAAGCTTTATCGTTGAGGGTTACCATACACTTCACAGCCTTGGAAACCGCCACTTCGTCCGCGACCCCACCCTTCAAAGCAGTATTGATTATCCCCGTACCAAGCTGCTTGGTGAGTATTAGCCTGTCGCCGACCCTGGCTCCCGTATTGAGAATCACCTTCTGGGGATGGGCAACCCCCGTAATGGAGAGACCATACTTCAATTCCTTGTCTTCGACGCTGTGCCCTCCTACAAGTGTCACCCCCGCCTCGTGCAGCTTGGCCAATCCACCAGTGAGTATCTCCCTCAGAATAGACATATCCATCGTCTTTACCGGGAAGCAGACGATATTCATGGCAGTGAGCGGCTTCCCGCCCATGGCATACACATCACTCAGGGCGTTTGCGGCAGCCACCTGTCCGAAAATATAGGGGTCATCCACTATCGGAGTGAAAAAGTCCAAGGTCTGTATGACCGCCAGATCATCGCTCAGTTTATAGACACCAGCGTCCTCAGCCCTCTCCATTCCCACGATCAGATTCGGATCGGGAACGAGCTGCAACCCTTCCAGCGCTTTTGCCAGGTCCGCCGGACCTATCTTACAGGCTCAGCCTGCACCACTGACAGTCTCGGTAAGACGCGGCCTCGTCACATCCCCCATTCCTCTTGCCTCCATTCACTTCTCTTTAGCCCTGCTGCAATCAGCAACCAGTTCATATCCGACTGCCCGTTCTACCTCCCAGACGGGCTTAGCGAGAGACGGAAACCGTCCTCGACCTCCTCAACCTCCACAGAGTATCCCTTCCCCTCGGCCAGCCGCGAGACATTCTCCTTCGAGACGGCGGTTTCCACAAACACGGTCAAAGGTTCATCCGGGTGCTCTTCTATAGCCTTCTTGGTTTTGACAACCGGGATAGGACAGGAAAAGCCCCGCACATCGACCTCGATCATTGTTGTCCTCCCTCACTATAGCATACTCCGCTCCACTGGCAAAGATGCTGCTTATAAACGACTGGTAGCTGCCTGATGATCTCCAGCACGCCGGTAGCTGGCGTTGACTCAGCGAACTTCCCGGCCATTCGATTTGCCCTCGCTGCGATTGTGGCGGCCTCATGCGGCTCCAGTTCCGCGTAGGCAAAAGCGGAGACAAGGCCAGTAATAGTATCGCCAGTTCCGCCAATAGCCTCCAATGCAGGCACGTCGGGCTCAGTAATAGTGGCCATTATCTCCCCATCGCGCACTACATAGTCGATAGCTCCCTTGACCAGCAGCAACTTGGCTGCGTCATTACGTTTGTAGGCAGCGGCGATCAGTTCCGGGGTCCGCGTTACGTCGGTATCGAACAGGTGCCTGGCTATATAGGCAGGGTGGGTGGCGTCGGGATCGGCAAGGAAAGCCATCTCAGTGGCATCAGGTGTAAATATGTCGAATTCAGATGCCAGCCCTGCTGCCTTGGCCGCGTACATTGAAGCGGCATCGGCAATCATGACCGGCCTTCTGGCGCACCTTGCAACG
>DAOUTY010000131.1 GCA_030668425.1 Chloroflexota bacterium | reverse complement strand
TCTTGTAGCTGTCGTGGAATCCATACCTTTTACCTTTGAATTTTCTGTGTAGATTACCTACCATTATCATCTCCTTTCAACTAAAACCGTACAGTATCGTGGTTCCATCATTATTTACCGCTGAAAGCAGTTGTATTTCCCTCTACCTGCCCTGCAAACTGCGACTTCGATCTGCCAAAAAAGCCAGCGGGAGTCTCAGCTTGACCACATGATTCTCCCACGTGGGGGGTGGAGAGTGGGGTGTAGGGGCGTTCTGTGGAACGCCCTGACTGGGCATAGCCGGAGAGCTTCGTAGGTTGGGTGAGGCAAGGCGAAAAGCACCAGCTTATGACTTCGAAAGGTGGGTTCTGTTTCACTGCACCCACTCCATAAACTGGGTCTGTTTGGAATCAGACTGAAGGGCGGGGAGGTTTGCATCCCCCCACGCCCAACATAGTTATTTCAACCTGTTCCCAAGGTCTTGCAGATTACTGCTCGAATTCTGGATTTATATACTAGTGCTAGACGATCCCACTATCTGGAGCAGCATATCTCTCAACTGAGAGCCTGCCCCCGAAGGGCTCATCAAGATTGCACCGATCCTGATATTGGGCAACCCACTTCTTGATGACAGGTCGAATCCTGCCGAAATTTACATGTGCCCTTTCAGCGGCGGAACTCCAGGACTTGCCAAGCTCCGTGCTCCACATTTCCGGTTGAATACTACTTAAAATCTCATCTCGGGCTGCCAGAACACCATGATCATCAAGAGGCTCGAGCTCCTGGATACACATGCGCCAATGCTTTATCAGTGCTTCCTTTCCACTGTTGTCAATGATTTCCTCATCACTGGAATCAATCCTATACTTGACTCCCTTTATGAAATTGGGTATGACTTCGTAGCATGCCACTCCCCCCAAATGCAGCCAGATATAATCCCCCTCTCGCCTTATGAGGATTCTCCTCCATTTTTGAAGGAAAATATCGATTAATTCTTCACCCATAAAGAACCTGGTTTGTTCAGTAGACCATCTTATCAACGGCAAAACCTTAGGCAGCGTATCATACCACGAAGCAGGAAGCTTAACAGGCAGGGGCATAATCGTCAGTGCGTTTACTTCCCTCACCATATCGGTTTCGCTCATCCTGAATCACCCCTTTCTATTTTGAATAGGCAAGATTCTGAGATTTTCGAGCCCACAGCTAAGGTGGCATTCCAGGATGAGTCCAGTTTAGACGGCTAACATTGTTTCTCAAAGCTAACGGCCTCTCTGCATAACTTCTCCACAGGCTGGCATTGCCGGTGTCTTAGTGGAAAGGTTCTGTGCTACTTATTATACATAGGCTGTTATCATTTCGCAAGCGAATATCGCTATAGGTAGCAATTTGACCAATTGAACCCTTTCTCAGTGTTAACTAGTCGACTCTTTCGCTGAAGGTACGAAACTGAAGCGAGAAGCCCGCTTGGTGCTTCAGACTAGAACAGTTTGTTACGACGCTATAGGTGCTACCTGCTCTGCGTTCTGGCTAAAACATCTTGGACTGTGATGCCTTCGAAGGAAGCCCCATCAGTTTCCCGGGGAATCTTGCCCGTAGGGCAAATGCCAAAGCACTCACGGCAATCCATGCACACTCCCGTGGAGACTACTTCGTCGACAAACGCTATACGCCTGTTTACACCCCTGCCAACAAAGGTTATGGCATTGGCCCCTTTGACCTCCGCGCAATAGCGGACGCATAGTCCACACAATATGCACTGGGTTACCTCGGATTTGAACCTCGGCTTATCTACGCCATACTGGCTTGCAAGCTCCGACAGAACGGGAGCAGAAGCGAGCATTAGCTCCACGAGCATTTTGCGTATCTTAATAACTCTGGGGGAATCTGTCTTTATAACCAGCCCATCCTCTACGTTATACACGCAAGAAGTAACCAGCCTGGACTTCCCGTTCTTTGACATTTCCACAGTGCAGAACCTGCACGCACCATAAGGAGCCAGTTTCTCATGGTAGCAAAGAGTCGGGATATGAATCCCGGCATCCCGGGCCGCCTCGAGGATAGTCATTCCCTTCTTAGCTTCGACATCTTTGCCATCAATGTTCAAGCGCACTTTCTTCATTCTTGCTTCCCTTTCTTGCGCGCAACCTTAGTACCGAGAGGAGGCGCCACCGGTACCGGCTCACCAGAGATTTTCACCACGGCGGAGAAACGCGTGGGACAGACCTCAAAGCAAGTACTGCATTTAGTGCACTTGTCCTGATCGATAATGTGGACGAGGTTTTTGCCACCACTGATCGCTTCCACCGGGCAGTCTCTGAGACAGATCCCGCAAGCCGTGCACTTATCCGGATCGATGTAATATGAGATTAGAGCTTTGCAGACACCGGCTGGGCAACGCTTCCCCTCGATATGTGCCTCGTACTCATCCCGGAAGTACTTAGTGGTGCTGAGTACCGGGTTGGGTGCCGTTTGTCCCAGAGCGCACAGGGAGGCCTCCCGGACCACCTCGGATATCTCCTCAAGGAGCTCGATGTCACCTGTCTCGCCTTCACCTTCGCAAATTCTATCCAGTATATTGACCATTTGCTCCAGACCTGTCCGACATGGCACACACTTGCCACAGGATTCATCGGCGAGGAAATGGAGGAAATACCTTGCCACATCGACCATGCAGGTATCCTCATCCATTACAATCATGCCGCCTGATCCCATCATGGAGTCGGCCTTCGTAAGCTCATCGAAATCCACGGGAAGGTCAATAAGGCTCTCCGGCAGGCACCCTCCGGAGGGACCGCCTGTCTGAACTGCCTTGAATTTTCTCCCCTGGCGGATCCCACCACCTATGGTGTAGATGATCTCTCTGAGGGTCATTCCCATAGGCACTTCGACCAGGCCGGTATTTTTCACCTTGCCCACAAGGGAGAATATCTTTGTCCCCTTGCTGCCGTCGGTTCCGATACTGGTAAACCAGTCGGCACCCCTGTTGATTATCAGAGGCACGTTCGCCCAGGTCTCTACATTGTTTAGATTACTCGGCCTCTCCCATACACCGCTAACCGCTGTACGGATGTACTTTGGCCTCGGCTCGCCTACCATTCCCTCGATAGCAGTCATTAAAGCGCTGGACTCTCCAGATATGAAAGCCCCGGCACCCCGATGTATGGTAACGTCGAAATCGAAACCGGAGCCAAGAATGTTCTTGCCCAGCAGGCCATACTTGCGCGCCTGACTCAGGGCCAGGGAAAGGTTACTCACCGCAAGCGGGTATTCCTGTCGCACATAGACAAACCCTTCATGCGAGCCGATGGCATAGGCACCGATTATGAGACCCTCCAATACACTGTGGGGATTACCTTCGAGCAAGCTTCTATCCATAAATGCGCCAGGGTCGCCCTCGTCTGCATTGACAATGACATATTTTATGTCCCCCGGGGTGTTGCGAGTGGTCTCCCACTTATCCCCTGCAGGGAACCCACCACCACCTCTTCCCCTGAGGTTAGCGCGCTTCACCGTATCCAGCACTTCCTCGGGACTCATCTCGAAAAGAACCTTGCCCAGCGCAGAATAACCTCCGAGCGCGATGTAATCATCTATATTCTTAGGGTCGATAAGTCTGTTGCTACCAAATACCATCCGTCTTTGGTACTTGTAGAAGGGGATTTCCCCCTCATGCGCTATCTTCTTTCCATCACCGTCTTCATACAGCAATCGGTCAATTGGCCGATTGCCTGACAAGGTCGCACTGATAATCTCAGGAACGTCCTCCGGCTTTACCCCAAGATAACAAATCTCGTCCGGGAAGATGACAATAATAGGGCCTCTCTCGCAAAAGCCATGACAGCCAGTACGTCTCAGATCCACTCTTCTTCGAAGGCCGTTCTTTGAGATCTCAGAAACCAGGGCTTCGTAAACTTTATCAGAGCCGAGGGCGTGGCAGCCCGTACCGGAGCAAATAGTGACGCAAGGTTTAGTCGGGTCTCTCTTGGATAATATCTTTTGTCTCGCTTTCTCCAAGTCAGCAGCCGACTTCAGTCGAGCCATAATCAATATCCTTTCACTACCTAATCGCAGGCACTAACCACCGCCTCGAGTTCCTTCTTAGCTGGATTGCTGTGGTAATCACTATCAATTACCACTACCGGACCCAGAGCGCAGCAACCAACGCAGTTTACCGTCTCCAAGGAGAATCTCTGGTCCAAGCTGGTTTCTCCAGGCTTGATGTGTACGGCTTCAATCACTCTGTCCAAAAGGCGGGGTGCACCACGGACATGACAGGCGGTACCCATACACACGGATACCTGATGACGACCCTGGGGGTTTAAACTGAAGGCTTTATAAAAAGTGGCAATTCTGTAGGCCCGGCTTATGGGAACTCCTAGCTTCTCACAAACCGACATTAAAACATCACTGGGAAGCCAGCGGTTTTCCCGTTGGATCCCCAGAAGTATCTGGATCAAGGCAGATTTATCGCCCTTGTATTCCTCTATGATTCTGTCGGTATCACCTGCTACCTGGGCAACCTGTCCAAGAGTCTCCACAACGTGAGAGACCTCACTAATCGGTATACCCAACTTGTCGCTGATACGAGATAGGACACTCTCTGGAAATAGGCCGCCTTCGCCTGCGAGGTCCTTGGACCTAGTCTTTGCCTTGCCCTTCGTCATGCTGCGCTCCTATCCTATTCTACGAATTAGTTTAATCCATTTCAGCCTTGAGTTCAAGGAAAGCGCTCAACCCGGCAGAGCAGTTCCTTGGATGTGGAGAGTCCATGTGTTAGAATATCGTAACCTTTTCCTTACCTGTTTGACCACGATTGCGGAAGGAGAAAGACCATGTCCGAAGTGCTCTTCTTCAGCTACGCAAAAGCTACCAGACCTGTGGGGGGCTTGGGCCGTCTTATTTCCAAATCAGCATTTGAAGACATGATACCAAGAGGCGAGTCCGTTGCCATAAAGCTACACATGGGGGAACTGGGAAACATAAGATACTTAAGGCCTGTTTTCGTGCGTAAGGTCGTTGACATTATCAGGAGCAAAGGGGGAAACCCCTTTCTATTCGATACCGTTGCTAACTACCCCGGTGGAAGAGACACTAAGGAAAAGTACTTGAGCACAGCCGCCAAGAACGGCTTTGTTGAGGCTAGCGTGGGCGCACCCGTAGTGATAGCAGACGACGAGGATGAACAACAGACTATACCAATCGTAAATCGCATCAAGGACTGTGGGCTTAAGGAAGTGAAAGCTCCTTCCTTACTGCTGAAGTCGGCCTGCATGATAGTCCTGTCCCACGTGAAAGGCCATGAACAGACGGGTTTCGGCGGGGCTTTGAAGAATCTTGGAATGGGCTGCGTATCCACGGAAACGAAGCGAGCACAGCACTATGTGAACATGCCCCAGTTTAACGAGGAAAGCGACTGCGA
>DAOUTY010000087.1 GCA_030668425.1 Chloroflexota bacterium | reverse complement strand
GGAAACGAAAGGGCGGCAAGAAGAAATAGTAGCTGGATTGGGTGGGTTGAGCGCGTCTATAGCGGCGCTGTCTGTCATTGCCACCCATAGATCTGAGTAAGTTTGATGACCTCTCAAGCTTTTACCTTCCCCGATGGTTTTCTCTGGGGCGCTGCCACGTCTGCCTACCAGATTGAAGGCGCCTGGAACGAAGATGGCAAGGGCGAATCGATCTGGGATCGCTTTTGCCATACTCCCGGCAATATCCAGGATAGCAGCACCGGCGATGTGGCCTGTGACCACTACCATCGCTGGCCCGAAGACGTCGCCCTGATGAAGGAACTGGGCCTCAAATCCTACCGCTTCTCGGTCTCCTGGCCTCGTATCTTGCCTGATGGGCGTGGAAAGGTGAATCAGGCCGGATTGGATTTCTACAGTCGGCTCGTGGACGGGCTCCTGGAGGCAGGTATCGAGCCCTTTCTCACCCTGTACCACTGGGATTTGCCGCAGAGCCTGCAGGACGAAGGGGGCTGGGCTGTACGTTCGACAGCAGAGGCCTTCGTGGAGTACGCTGATGTAGTAAGCAGGCATCTTGGAGACAGGGTGAAGCACTGGATTACCCATAATGAGCCTTGGGCGGCCTCAATTATGGGATATCAAAACGGCGCACATGCGCCTGGCCTGAGAGACTACCCCACTGCGCTGAAAGTCAGCCACCATTTGCTGCTCTCCCACGGGTGGGCTGTGCCGGTGTTGCACCGCAATAGCCCCGGCGCTGAGGTCGGTATCACGCTTGTCCTGTTTCCGCTCTTGCCGGGCTCCTCGAATACTGGCGTCCTCCCGGTTTTTCGCAAGTTCGATGGCTACTTCAACCGCTGGTTTCTCGATCCACTGTATGGACGCCGCTACCCTGCCGATGTGGTAGCTGACCATATCGCTGCTGGCCATCTACCGCCGGACGGCCTGACTTTCGTCGAACCGGGCGACCTCGAAGCCATCGCCGCCCAAACTGATTTCTTGGGCGTTAACTACTACTCCCCTGTGATACTGCGCAGCGAAGTTCCACCAGACAGCGAGAACGAACTCCTGATGCTCCTCTATCACGGGCCCGAGTACGAGTACACGAATATCGGCATGATGGTCTATCCCGATGGACTCTACCACTTGCTCAACCGGTTGCATTTTGAGTACCATCCCGGCAAGATTTACATCACCGAGAACGGTGCGAGCTATTCCGACGGGCCTGACGCGGATGGACGGGTACGGGATCAGCGGCGGTTGAACTACCTGCGTGATCATCTTGCCTCTGCCCACCGCTCCATCGAGTGCGGTGTGCCTTTAGCGGGTTATTTCGCCTGGTCACTCATGGACAATTTTGAATGGAGCTTTGGCTATGCGCAGCGCTTCGGCATTGTATGGGTGGACTACGGCACCCAGCGGCGCATTCCCAAAGACAGCGCGCTCTGGTACAAACAGGTCATTGCTGAAAACAGCTTCGCAGTGTCAACCTGATTCGGTTTGTTGAGGGGGATACATTTTGCGTAGCGTCGTGACTCCTGTCACGACGGGGAGTTCGTTGCCACGGGAGTGGCAACGCTACAGTTATGGGACAGCCGTCTCTATTGCTGTTTTGATTGACTCCGGATTGTCCATATGAAGGACCTGCACCTCTCTGCTTATCCGCTTGATCAGCTTGGAGAGGACTATCCCGGGGCCAATCTCGATGAAGGTGGAGACGCCAGTCTCGACCATGTAAACCACCGAGGGCTGCCACTGAACACAGTGGCATAGCTGTTGCAGGAGTTCCTCTTTGATTTCATCTACGGTGGTCAATGGTTGCGCAGTGCAGTTGGCGATTATGGGGACATCGGGGGGGCCAAACTCAACCTGTGAAATTGCCTGCGTCATGCCTTCGACAGCGGGCTGCATCAGGGGGGAATGAAAAGCCCCGCTGACCTCAAGCGGAACCACACCGACAGCCCCTCTCGATTGGGCTAGGTCCATGGAGCGTGCCACTGCCTCCTTGGTGCCGCTGATAACGACCTGCCCGGAGCAGTTGAGGTTCGCCATCTGGGCACCAGTCTCCATGCACACCTCCTCCACGGATTCTTCATCAAGCCCGATTATTGCTGCCATGCCTCCGGGTCTGGTTTTGCCTGCCTCGTGCATCAATCGCCCACGCTCCCTGACGAGGCGAACCGCGTCTGCAAACCCAAGGACGTTTGCCGCTACTAGGGCGGTGTACTCACCAAGGCTATGACCGGCGACGAAGACGGGCTTTATCGTTCCGTTGATTTCTGAGGCTCTCAAGCAGGCTATGCTGACTATTAATATCGCCGGCTGCGAACTGATGGTTTCGCGGAGCTCCTCCTCAGGTCCCTCAAAACAGAGTTTTGAAATTGGAAACTGGAGCGCTTCGTCGGCCTCCTCAAAGACTTCCCTGGCCTGACGTGAACTCTGATAGAGTTCATAACCCATCCCGACTGTCTGTGAACCTTGACCGGGGAAGACGTAAGCAATCTTGGGCGTTGGATTTGTATCTGGCTTGGACATGAGATGTCCCCGTTATTCAACAGTGACTGAAATCCGCCGCAATAACCCATTGGATTTCGTTATTGTCTTTAAGCACGGATACGATATGATTCTGGTAATACAATTGCTCGATTCGAAAGATGCGGTCTTGATAGTCCAGCAGGACGTGATTCTCATCGGGGATCGAGACCACCTGGCACTTCTTAAGCCCGCTCATGCCAATTCCGATAGCCTTTAGAGCCGCTTCTTTTGCGGTCCAATAGCGAAAGAAGTTATCCCATGACCTGTCCCCGCCAAGTTCCCATTCTTCGTTACTCGCCACGAGATCAAAGGCAGATTTCATCCTGGGCTTTATTTCCTCGACATCGATCCCGATTGCCTTATCACTGACAATTGCTGCGACACACTTCGGCTTATGGGAGAGAGACCAGTAGTTGCCATTAGATTGGTACGGAACGTCGTCCTCGTCTTTGAGTAGCTTCCCGAGGGTCACTCCGCTCTTTTCGGCACTCAACCTCAGTGCCTCTCTCGCAATCCTGCTTAACCTGGCCACTTTCTCTGCTCCCGAGAGGTCAGGGTCAGCTTCAGCAACTGGCAGGATTACCGGAAACAGTGTCATTGGTGTAATCAAGGCCTCATTGCCCTGTCGATAATATCTTTGTCAAAGTAGTTGGTTGACATCCCGCAATCGACAATGATGCCCTGGGCGTTGATGCCACTGGAGCGATCACTCAATAGGAATGCCACTGCATTGGC
Organism: Chloroflexota bacterium; assembly: GCA_030668425.1. Classification (GTDB taxonomy): domain Bacteria; phylum Chloroflexota; class Dehalococcoidia; order SZUA-161; family SZUA-161; genus DAOUTY01. The sequence goes on along the minus strand of DAOUTY010000087.1, from coordinate 4,004 downwards.
GGCTTCCTTGGTCTCTATGGCCCTCTTGCGTAGCGTTATTTGCTCCGCGTAGAGGTAGTAGTCTATGTATCCCGGTATTCCTGCGGACGAAGAGGTTCTTAGCAACCCGGCGTTGACCGAATTGAATCTAACCTGGGAAAACGCACTGAAGGATTTGGCTAAAAAGCAAAGAGTTGAATCCAGAGCAGCCTTCACCGGTGCCATCCAGCCATAGGGTTCGGCTGCTATTCTTGTGGCTGAAATCGATATGGTTACCACCGATGCCTTTTCGTCGAGGATGTCCTTAAATGCATTTACAATACTGATCAATGAGAAACAGGATATGTCAACGGATTGCAGGAAGTCTTTCCTCCTCGTTTCGTGAAATGGTTTGAGCCCCTCTTCGTAGTTGGCGAAAGCGATGGAATGGACGATGCCGTGAAGCTTGGGATGCTTCTTAGGAATATCTGCAGCTAGTTTTGTGATCTCCTCTTCCCTTTCAACATCGCATGTGTATATATCCGCGGCAGGGAAAAGCTTGGAAACGCTTTCTTTATGCGCGTCAGACTGAACCACATAGACGACCTCTGCCCCTGCCTCAGTAAGGATCTGGCTGATGAAGAAAGCGACGCTCTTCTTGTTCGCCACCCCGAAGATCAGAAATGTTCTGCCCGCAATGTCTAAATAGTCCATATGTTACCTCTGTCTTTGAAATTAAGATATCAAGTTTAGCCGGGCGGTTCAACTATACTAACCGCAAACTCAACTGTTACCGCGGTCTTCCCCCCAGAAGAGGCCTTGCCCTTCAAGAAGAAGGCATTACTCACCCTTTCCACCACCTCGGCTTCTATTTCCAGCGTGGCACCTGGTCTGACTATGTTTTTGAACTTAGCATTGCCGATTCGGGTGAGCACCGGGGTGCCCTCGCTGATATCACTAATAATATTGGAGAGCAGGATTGCCCCGGTTTGAAAAACCGACTCGCAAATAAGTACCCCGGGCATAATCGGATTCCCTGGGTAATGCCCCTTAAAAAAGGGCTCCTCGGGGCTTATCTCTTTTGTTGTTTTGATTGTCGTTTCTGTTAACTCTACTATCTTGTCTACGAACAAAAACGGTGGACGATGAGGTATCGCTTTTAAAACATCTTCCATTTTACAAACCTCCTGTTACTTCTAGTGTAGAACCGTTGACGTAAGCCGCTTCCTTGGACGCCAGGAAAAGAACACAGGCAGCGACCTCCTCGGTCTTACCGAATCTCTTCAAGGGGATCTGTGCTATATAGGTATTACGCAGTTCGTCGGGAAGGTCTTGAAGTAAATCGGTTGCGATAAATCCTGGTGAGACGCAATTGGCCGTAATGCCTCGGCGGGCGACCTCCCTGGACAGCGATTTGGTCAGCGCAACCAGGCCTGCCTTTGCCGCAGCGTAGTTAGCCTGTCCCTCGAATCCGAATTTCCCTGATGGTGATGTAATACCAATAATCCGCCCGTATTTCCTCCGCATCATGCTCATCACCGCAAACTTGCACATGTAGAAAACGCCGTTGAGATTGACATCGATAACATCATGCCACTCCGATTCTCTCATCATGGCCAGGACAGCATCCTTCCGAATACCTGCATTATTTACAAGTATCTCGAAGCCTTCATATTTCTTGTCCACGTATTCAAAAAACTTTTCAACTTCTTCATATTTAGACACGTCACATATTTGGATATCAATTTTATCAGCGAACTCACTGGTGTCTTGCTTGAATTGTTCCGTAGCAACTTCGTTTGAGGCGATAATTACCCGGGCACCAGCCCTCAGGAAACCCTCGACAATGCTTTTGCCTATCCCTCTTACTCCTCCGGTTACGATAGCGGTCTGTCCCTTGAAATCGTACATCTGTCACCTCCTGCAAAAAATAAAATCAGGAACGTAGATACTTGTCAACATCGTTGGAAGTAATCACTCCGTAGTTGGCCGCGCCCAGCCAACCGGACATGATAATCCCCACTGACCCGGTATGGAAAAGACCCGGTATATCATTGTGAAGTCCCATGCTGATCTTCAATCCTTCGAATTTGGTGCCGAAAGAAGCGCCATGTTCGTGAAGGGTATATCTCTGAAATGTTTTCGGGGTAGCAGCTTCCGCATAGTCGATTTTGTCCCGCACTCCGGGGATATACTTGTCCAGGGCATTGATCGTTGTCTCGATCAGGTCCTCTTTGGAGGCGCGGTATTCGTCCTCGGACAAATTTGCCCAGTCCTCGTAGTTTGCGTTGGTGGAGGAAACGATCGAGTACATGTCGGAGCCGGGCCGGGTTTCCGGATAATATAGGGAGAAGGTCCGACTGGTAATATTGCGGCTGCAGAGCATTGTGGAGTCGAACTTCTCCGCTACTGAGGTGAAAAGCAAATCCCCTATGTAGTCGATTTTCTCGCCCTTTCTGATTCCCATATAGACCTGGCAACTGCTGTTGTTAAGGCGCACCTTGTTTGCTTGCTCGATAAATGTTCCGGAGAAGTGCTCATCCCCGACTAGTTTATGAATGGTTGATACTAGATTGCCGTTGGAGACAGCAGCCTTACACTTGATCGTCTGCCCATTCGTGACTACTCCCGACACCTTGTGGTCTTCGATGACGATTCTTTCCACCGGGCACCCGGTTCGGATATCTACGCCATTTCTTATGAGCTCATCCTGCATCCTCCCAATAAATTTATCTGTGCCGCCTTGAACGGTATACACACCTTTGCTCATGAAGTTGGAGAACACGATGCCATAGCTTATCGCTGGGTCATCCAGGGTTGACCCGTTTGCATAGGTGATCGGTTCCATTAGCATACGGACAACGTCATCGCGGCCAGGAAAGAATTTCTCGAAGAGCTCTCTGGTTGTCACAGTCTGGGCATCATAGTAATTCATGTCTCTGGCTGTGTTGAAAAAGCCTTCGATATTTTCTTGGGGTATTTTGAATCGCTCCTGCAGGATGCGCGTGAAGTCTTCTCTTTCGAAGGTTGTTGTGAAGGAGAACTGGGGGTTGTCGAACCTGATCCCCTTGAGTTGGACTATCATGTCAGCAATTTCGGGAGACCAGTACTTACGACAGGTCTTGATCATGCCGACCGGAAATCCGTGCAGGGAGACATCGAAGATGTGGCCCCCCTTCCTCTTGAACCAGGCAGCCAATCCACCGAGCTGATGGTGCTGCTCCAACAGTAGAACTGAATGGCCGCTTCTCGCCAGCATATTTGAGCAGGTCAGCCCGGCCAATCCGCTGCCAATGACGACCGCATCATATTCCGATTTCAGGTCTTTCAAAAAACCGCTCATCCGTAGTCTCTCCTTTGACTATCCCTTCTGTAGAACGTGGAGATTTGCCATGGAAATGCCGCTTAGCATTGCTCCTACTATCCCCAGAAACCCCTGGTCTGTGCCGCAAATAAACAGATTTCCCAGATTTGTTCTTCCTGTCTTGATCTTGTTGGGAGTCCCATATACCGCGCCGTTTAGATGCCCTGTGAATCTTTGAATTGTTATGGGAGTGAACATATCCGAGTAGACGATTGAATCGCGAAAATCTGGTACGAATTTTACCACTTCTTTGAGCGTGGTTTCAAGCCAGGCAGCTTTTTGTGCTATATACTCTTCCTGCTCCAACTTGTTCCAGAGATCGAAATTGGCCATGTTGGTTATCCTGATCATGGCTTCAGGCAATGGGCTTTCGAACTGGAAATTGTTGGGGCAGCATATGACACCGCTTGAAATATCGACCATATCCTCCGGTTTTCTATAGTTGAATCTGTCCGAGTTATTGAAAAAGGTGATTGTCGTGTTGTAACCCATTTCCGCGAGTTCCCTATCCAGGATCATTATGAACTCTACGAACGAAAGTCGCCCGACATCATTCTCGAATCGCCCAGGCTCATAATCTGATAGAAGCCTCATCGTTTCAACGTAGCCTGCAGATGATATTACCTTATCGGCCGTCAGCACTTCACCTGAATCGAGCAATACCGCCTCAACCTTACCGCTG
>DAOUTY010000081.1 GCA_030668425.1 Chloroflexota bacterium | reverse complement strand
CCTATTCGGAACCTCAGGGGTTCACTCCCGTCGGATGTTTCAAACACCGTGCCATCGTTCAATGCGCCCGTGTAATTAACAGCAATAGTATCACCATGTTTTGCTTGTACCATCGTATCCTCCTTCGGCCTGAAGGCGAAGTAGCAACCGGGGATAGACCTATCCAAAGTGAATGGTCATTTCGCGAGGAAAATGGAGGACTCGGGCAGCATTCCCATCTGCCCGTTCTCCTCATCGGCGGTTCCGCGCCGCAGTGTTCTGCCAACCCTCTGGCTTACTGCTCAGTTGTCTATCGCCTTACAGGGGTGTAGCAGTCCGAGCAGTACACCGGTCGCCCGTCTCGGGGCTCGAAGGGTACCTGGCAGTCTTTGCCACAAGTAGCGCAGACAGCGGGATGCATTTGTCTCTGTTGTCGGTAGCCGCCGCCATCATTGCCAGAGCGATTGTTTTTTCTGGCTGCTCGGCAGTCCGGACAGCGTCCGGGCTCGTTGACGAAGCCTTTGTTTGCGAAGAACTCTTGCTCGCCAGCGTCAAAGATAAAACCTAAGCCGCAATCCGAGCATGTCAGGTTCTTATCCGTGTATTCCATGGATGACCTCCTTTACTTATAACCTGGCGGGAGCTTGATCATCCATGGCCTGGGGAATGGCTGAGGCTCGAACAGGACGGGGAATTGCAAACTTCTAACAGGTCTAGTACATAGAATACCACAGTTTCGTCATTTGTCAAACTGACGAGCTAAAAGTCAAATAGTTGTAAGATTTTTCGGTGCGTACAACCCGCAGTTGGGCTTTCTAGCTAACCGGTTGGACATAAGACACTTGGAGGGGTACAAACGCAAGCGCGTTATCCCTAGTAGCCGCCGTGGTTCCTGCCCTGTCTGATTTCCTCTGGAATAAGTTCGCTTACTTTTGCTGTGGCAACACAGGCTGCTGTGTCTGCTGCGCCATAGTAAACGAGAATCTCATCATCGTCCCCAAGCACCTCTCTATCCACGTTGGGAATAGCCCCGCAGGTGAATACTACGTTGGGGACGTAGTATCCCTCTTCACCCAACTCGTAGCTTTCCTCGGGTTCCAATATAGGATTGGGAGAGCGATAGAGCAACCGTCCCGGGTCGTCGAGCGCCACTAGCATAACACCCAACCGGTAGATGAAGGAATAGTCGACTCCGTGATAGATAAGGAGCCAGCCATATTTGGTCTTGATAGGCTGAGACCCACCTCCAATCTTGAATCCATCCCAAGCCGTCCCTGCTCCAGGACCGAGCAGTATCCGATGGGCTTCCCTTGGCCAAGGGCAATCTAGACTCTCAGAGGAGGAGATCCAGATGCTCGGCTCAGTCCGGTGATACATTACGTACCTTCCATCGAATGTCTCCGGAAACAAAGTAGCATCCTTGTTTTCAAAGCCCGGGAAAATAAGGCTGTGTTTTGTCCACTCACTCCAGCGGCGGTTCAGGAAGTCCTCGAGAGCAATCGATGCCAGCGCGACCTGCGCAGTGATGCTATCATAGGCTGTATACAACATGTAGATGCGTTCCCCAATGAGGACAAGCCTGGGGTCCTCGCAACCCCTCCTCTCCCACTTTTCTGCTGGTTCAAATATCGGGCTTCCGACCCTTTCCTGGATACGAAAGCCATCTGAGCTTATGGCCAGCCCGATTCGGGACACCTCATCCTCTCCGCATGCGCGATACAGAATGTAGATGTCGCCATTCAACTTTATTGCACCTGGGTTAAACACGTACCTGGACTCCCAAGGATGATCTGCTATCGCCCCGAGAATGGGATTCCCTTTGAACCTAGTCAGCTTGCCCGCTTTAGGCTCTGCGGGACGCGGCAATTGCTCAGGCATTACCTCCTCTAACACTTCCCATCCGGGCAGCATCAACTGAGCAAGGTTTTCCGATTCCATCCCGTATCCCATCAGTTCTGTGATCTTCCTGTCCATGTATTCCTCGCTTACACCTAAGGCCCTAAGCATCTCCACCAGAAACTCCCGTGACGCCCAGTCTCTCTCTACGTGCAGAGACAGAGGCGTGGGCAGGCCTTTACCGCCTTTGAAGCTGTAGCTCGACCAGGTCCAGGCAGAGCAAGGGATGAACGTCCCATCAGGAAGGGACGATGCAAGATGGTAGCAATCCGCGAGGTACCCCAAGTTTGTGATCAGATCCGACAGAGGGGGGCCCTCCGCTTCTCTCAGATCGGTGATCATCTCCCTTAGATGTTCGATTAATCTTCTCTGGAGCTTGTTTTCAAAGATGTTATGGGCTGACAAAGGCTCCATTCCCCAGTGGCCTTTAAGTGAGTTTACTACCCTGGCCCCGAATTCTTTTCTCTCTCTCGCAAATTGTTCCCAGATCTCCCCGAAGCTCTCAGCCTCGACGATATTCTTGGCTATCGTTAGAGCATAACGCAGCTTGGGGAATTCTCCGCCGGCTCCGTCACGCAAGTTGCTGATAACGATCCTTCCAGCGAGTTTAACCAGATGCGAAGGCTCCTTAAGTTGGGTTAGCATGGGAAAGTCCTCGTGGCTTTCCACCAATGGCTCGATGCTCAGGTGGGTGAAATGCTCCGGGCGGGCGTTACCCGCTATCCAATCCCATACTCTTGCTGTATGCTCTGGATCTTCTGAGAGGCTTGCCAGAGCCAGGATATCGTTTGGTCCATACCTGTCTCCTAGCTCCACTAGATTGGCTGCGCTGCATCTAATCAGCAAGTTCCTAGGGGGATTTCGCTGCATAATTGATGCTGCCACCTCGGGCTTTAGAGCGAACACTTCCGAGTGAGGGAAGTTCTCCAATAAGGCCTGAGCTACGCTCATGGTTCCATCCATAGTCGCAAGATCACCGGTTAAAAGGACTTCACCAACGTCTTTCTCTACCCTATGCATCAGCTCCTTCAGCTTTTGGACGATTTCGTCGGAAGTCACCTCTCGGGATAACTTGAGCCCCTCACTAAGGAAGTCCTCAAATTCCCTGTGGTACCCTTGAAGGATATCTTTGTAGACGCTATCGATGCTTATGACCTCGTTAGCAGAAGAGACGAGCTCCTTGGGTGCCACCAAAGGGAATCCAGGAATGAACTCGCGGTAGGTTACTCTGGGCAGCAGAGGCTTAAGCGCTTTTTCTTTCTCAATCCACCTCGCTCGTAAGTTAGCTTTCCTTCTGATGAATGCCTCTGTATTCTCCTCGATCATTGATTCCGCCATGTGAGCCACGATGTATTCGGCCTCCTGGGGAACAACTGAACTCAACCGCTCCTTGAGGGCACCGAGCTCTTGTGCAAACGCAGCCTCCCTCGCGTAACAGATTGGTATGAAAGCACTCAGTATGTTGTCCTTGTCATATTTCTGCTCCAGACAGTAAGTAAGCAGGAAATCAAAAACGATTTCAGCCCAGAGCTCTGAAGGGAACCTGAAATCCTCGGGATCAGTTCCTCGTAACTTCCGTAGCTCTATTAACACCTCTCTAGACAGGATCTCTTGGTACAATCCCTCAAATTCGTTGAAACTTTCTATATACCGTGCTATCAGCTTCTTGGAGTCTGTCGTCACTTCTTCCGGCTGGTTGGTCTTTCTGTCTCCGACTCTGGCAATGGAGTGTGTCAATTCACCCTCCTGCTGCCACCAGGCCTTGCTAGCCCCTATTCTCTCAAATACTTCCCTGACCTGCTGTCTCCACACCATTTCGCTATCAGGGAAGCCTCCATTGGTTTTCACGCCAAGACTCGTTTCGCACATTTTCGCTTCATTAGTGATGGCGGTTACGATGAGCTTGATGTCCAGTCCGTACTCACTAGCTTTATCGCTCCAGATATCAAGGGCATCTAGATATTGTCCAAGCATCTTGCTGGAGATCCCAAGCACTCCGCCTAGCAATCCCTCTACTTTGACATTGAAGATGCAGGCGAGCAAAGGTCGAACAAGCTGGGTGGACCCGGGTGTGTCGAGGTAATGGCGGTTGAATCTGGGAATAACGAGGTCGATGTTTTCATGGCTTATTGGCGTGAGGAGGCGATTCACCCATTCTGGAGCTAATCCTTCGATTTCACCTTTAACTTCTCTGCTTTTGAGGTTCGCCTCGAACAGGGCTAGGTCGGCATTAAGCCTGTGAGCGATTTGCATTATTGCCCGTACGGTCCACATCCTCCCACTCACGAGCCCACCCTTCGTGAGGAAGGCAACGCGCTGTACGTTTCGTGGCAGACGCACTTCCTGGACCGCCTGTAGAGTCTCTTCTCCTTCTATGCTACCTGCACAAACGAGGACGCATTTCTTATCAGGAAAGAACTCCGCGACTCCCTTCAGCAAGGTACGGCAGACGTGGCCGATTGCATCAGCTTCATTTCGGAATGGGATGCCAACCACTATGTCAGCTTGCCCTATTCTCTCTGCCTTCTCTAGCGGTTCACTCAGTGATTCCCTATAGGCTTCTTCGGCTTCTAGCGTATTTCTGTTCATTTCTGTCGATTCTGGTCCTCATCTAAATGTGGAGCTAATTAGTAACGCTGCCAACCATCTTAACATTAGCACATACGCCATTGAACATACAATAGCTCTTGCGGCCATCTAAGGTATGCAGGCTGTGAGCCAGGAGCACCCAGAGAAAACCGCAGACTCTAAGAGCCGAAGGAACTAGCCCATTGCGTGGCATCGTTCAAGTGGGCCCGAAGCACGTCAAAGCCAAAGTACTCTTTCCCCACCGCAGTATTATGCTTGGTGATGTTCCCAAACTCCTCGGGGCTTGTAAGAATTCTTGTTATCTCGCGGGCTGCTCGCCTCAACACTTCAAGAGGAATCTCAACGAGCCCCATGTCGTCCTTCTCTGAGAGCAGCTTATCCCCCAGAGACACCACCCTGACGCCCTTCGGTGCGATATCCTCTTTGAAGACAGGATACTCAAACACAGCCAGGGGCAGTTCGGCGGCGAATGCCTCGAGAAGCTGGTTGCCAAATCCTTCCCATGCTGTGGGGTAAAGGACGAAGTCTGCCATGGAATAGAAATCGGGATACAAAGCGTAGAGTCCTTCATCTTCAGAGCGATATGGGCGAACGTCATTTCCCGCGAATATCCAGTCAATCTTCAGTTCATCGAGAAGCCGGAATAGCCTCTCTTGGTAGTCAATGAAAGCATGCTCCGGTCGACCAGCGATAACGAGTATTACCCGGCTCTCATCTGAGAACACCTCTCCGTGATAAAGCGTTTTCCCTATCATCTCGTGACGTAGATTTTGCAGAACGGCGGTCAGGTGCCCTGCCAATTCAGTCTGTTTATTAGGGACAATGCGTGCACCTACAAACAAAACCACGTCATGTGGTTGAATACCGTATTTTGCCCGAAGACGTGCTCGAATTCTAACGCGCTCCTTGGGTTTGAGCCTGTGATCGAAGTCCATCGTGTCATGGATAACGTTAGCCTTGACGCCCTTCCCTGCGAGGGCAATCTTGTTTCGCGTGTTGATCGTCCAGTGCGTCAGGTTTGCCATTATCGGCGGGTAATATCCCTCTAGGATCGACCTGCCGAAATTGCAGGTCGGAGTGAATTTGTAGGCTCCTTCGCTAAGGATATCGTGATGAATTGCAGCGCACGGCAGATACTGCTCTCGGAGTAGCTCGGCCAGACTAACCGTTGCCACGGGGTGAACAGGAAGGGACAGCACATTATGCACGAAGATTATATTGGGCGCGAAATCCTTGATTACCTCGCCTAACTGCCGTTTCAACTCCAGACGAGAGATATTAAAAACGCTCCTGATCTCAGCTTCTCCAGCAAAGTCCATTATCCCGGGCCCAAAGAGATTATGTACCATCCTTACTACTTCGCCACGGTCGAACTCCAACTCATGTATCGGGAAGTCCGCCCAGTCGTAGGCTGAACAAATCGCTACACTATGGCCCATCGCTTCGAGCACTGCTCGACGCTTCGCTATCTCCAAGGAAACGCCATCTGTGCCTGCCGAATCGAGCGGGTCCACATTTGCATGCTTCCCCTGTACATCCCTGGCTGGAGCAGAGCGAAAATGAATAATAAGCACTTTCATGAAATATCCACCGGTACGGGAGAATCAACTGTGGCGGAAACCCGAGGGTAAAAGCGAGGCATGAGATATCGAAAGCACCGCCGGATCAAATAGTATGGTTAAGTCCAGTGTTCAATTCCGCCGCTATAGTAGGTGCACACGCAGTATCTGCGGAAGCCTTCGGTGACATCCAGTGAGCCCTCTCATCGCTACTAGGAACTCCTTGTATCGTTCAGCTTCTGGTGGGCGGAGAAGGATTTGAACCTTCGACCCCTACTTTATCAGAGTAGTGCTCTAACCCCTGAGCTACCCGCCCAAATTACTCCAGCCCAGTCAACTAGCTTCTACGCCGCTGATTATAGCATGTGCGTGCTGGCCTAATCAACACTATCTGCTGCTTATATAATCGAACCCCGTGTTACACGTTGCAGAAGATGGATTCCCGCCTTCGCGGGAATGACATAATAATGTCACACCTTTAAAAGCAGAGAATGGTGAATATACCGACTGCTTTGCCTCTTGTCACTCCTGCGAAGCTTGTGCCTGCGAAAGCAGGTAGCAGGAGTCCATAGACTCAAACCCCAGAGGCCATTGAACGAACGCCTACCATAAAAAAAAGCACCTTAATCTCCTGGATAGTGGAAGGAGAGGTTAAACTTAAGCTTTCGGTGAAGTTTCCTCCACCGACCGACCTAGGATTCTTGAGGCCGAAGCCTCTAGACTCCCTAGAAAGGAGGTGATCCAGCCGCAGCTTCCGCTACGACTACCTTGTTACGACTTCGTCCCAATCACCAATCCCACCCTCGGCGACTACCTCCCCGAAGGGTTAGCACATCGACTTCAGGTGTTATCAGCTTTCATGACGTGACGGGCGGTGTGTACAAGGCCCGAGAACGTATTCACCGCAGTATGCTGACCTGCGGTTACTAGCAACTCCAACTTCATGGAGGCGAATTTCAGCCTCCAATCCGAACTGAGGATGGCTTTGATGGGATTAGCTCCAGATCGCTCTTTGGCAACCCGTTGTACCATCCATTGTAGCGTGTGTGTAGCCCAAGACGTAAGAGCCGTGCTGACTTGACGTCATCCTCACCTTCCTCCTTTTCTAGAAGGCAGTCTTGCCAGAGAATTCAACTGACAACAAGGGTTGCGCTCGTTGCGAGACTTAACCCAACACCTCACGGCACGAGCTGACGACAGCCATGCAGCATCTGTTCACCTGTCCCGAAGGAGGAGCAAATTTCTTTGCTTTTCAGGTGTATGTCAAGTCTTGGTAAGGTTCTTCGTGTTGCGTCGAATTAAACCACACGCTCCGCTGCTTGTGCGGGCCCCCGTCAATTCCTTTGAGTTTTAGCCTTGCGGCCGTACTCCCCAGGCGGGACACTTATAGCGTTAACTTCGGCACGGAGAGGGTCGATACTCCCCATACCTAGTGTCCATCGTTTACAGCGTGGACTACCAGGGTATCTAATCCT
>DAOUTY010000098.1 GCA_030668425.1 Chloroflexota bacterium | reverse complement strand
TTAATAAGTGTAGAATAGTGCCAAATTGGCTTGTGGGGGAAAAGGATGAAGGTTCCGAGGCGCAAGGGAATGCGAGATCTAATGCCTCAGGACATGGCAAAATTCCGCCAGATCGAAGCGGAATTTCGAAACTGCTGCCTTGGGTGGGGCTACCAGGAGATCAGGACCCCTGTCCTGGAATATCTACACCTGTTTACCTCTGCGGGAACGCTTTCCCCCGATATGCTGGGGCGGGTTTACTCCTTTCTCGACTGGGATGGATGGAGTGGGGAGCGGGTGGTGCTCAGACCAGATGGAACCATCCCTGTCGCCAGACTCTATGTGGAGAACTTCCAGGCACTGCCGATTGCCAGGCTCTTCTATGTGGAGAACATGTTTGCCTTCGAGGGCACAGGCAAGGAGTCGAGGGAACGCTGGCAGTGCGGCGCCGAGGTCATTGGCGGGAGCAAGCCTGAGGGGGATGTCGAGTTGATCTCGATAGCGCTGGAGGCCGTTGGCAAGCTGGGGGTCGGGCCAGTGGAGGTCAGACTGGCTCACGCCGGATTGCTGAAGACTTTCCTTGAAGAATTAGGATTGAGCGGGGAGGAGGAGGCCGATGTTCTGGATCAGATCTTCTCCGGGAATCCAGGCGTGCTGGGTGACCTAAAAGGCAGGAACCCGGAGAAAGAGAAGCAACTGCAACTGTTGTTTGGGTTGAAGGGAACCTCTCCCGGCTTCGTGCAGAATCTGAGGAGCGTCTTCTCCTCATCACTGCCAGCCCTGGAGTCCAGCCTTGATGAGCTGGCCAGAATCGCTGAGCTGCTGACTGGCCTGGGTTGCAGCTATCAGATCGATTTCACTTCCGGGAGAGGCTTCGAGTATTACACCGGCGTCATCTTTGAATTCTACAGTTCAGCGCGGAGGCTTGGTGGGGGTGGTAGATACGACGAGCTGATTCCATTGGTCGGTGGGAAAGATGTTCGGGCCTCGGGTTTCGCACTCTACATTGATGAGCTTATGGGTTTGGTCAAAGAGGTTGCGCGAAGGGAGAGGATTCTGGTCAGGGCGAAGGACGATGAGGGGCTCAAGGCCTCGCTCGAGGTTGCCCGCGTTTTGCGAGACGCAGGTTACATTGCTGAGTTCGATCTGGGCTATGAAGAAACCACCGAATTTCGCTGGATAGTTGATATGCGCAGTGGTGAGGGCATCGAATTGATCGATCAGACTAGTGGCGAGAAGCAGCGGACATTCTCGTCTGCTGACCTGCTGGGGCTACTTGAGGAGGCGGGGTGCAGGTAAAACTAGCCTTACCCAAAGGGCAACTTCAGGACAGCACAGCGGCGTTGTTGAAGGAAGCGGGATTTGCCATCGGCGACTACCGTGAAGGGTCCCGCTCCTATCGGCCGCAGTGCGAGGAATTTCCCGGTCTCTTCACCAAGGTTTTCCATGAGAAAGATATCGCCATTCAGGTGGCTATCGGGAACTATGATCTGGGCATCTGCCAGCTAGACTGGGCAGAGGAGCTTCTGGTCAAATATCACAGCGATGCCTTAGTAAAGATTGGAGATTTGGGCTACGGAAAACGGAGCCTCTACGCTGCTACCGCCGGTTCCTCCGGCATCGACTCGCTCGATGCGCTGAAAAGCCATTCTAAAAGTGTGCGCATCGTCAGTGAATACCCCAATATGGCAGAAGCCTTTGCATTGAAGCAACGGTTGAAGAGATTCCAGATATTCCCCGTTTGGGGAGCGGCTGGAGTCTACCCCCCGGAGAACGCTGAGCTGGCGATATTGGCCGAAACATCGGTAAACAGACTTAGGGGGCGGGGACTGGCCCCGGTTGCGATTATCCTCGAAAGCAGCGCATACCTGGTGGCAAACAGAAACAGCCTTGAGGGGAAGGACTTGAACCAGCTCTTGACGGTGCTCTCATCCAGAGATGTCGTAGGCAGCGATGTCGAGGAGGCCGAGAGCACCGGTACTGATGCAGGGGTGCACACTGCGGTTGCTGGCGAGAGTGCGGTCTCTCTGGCGCTGCCCGATGGTCACCAGCAGCGTCACACGGTCGATTTCCTGAACAGGGCCGGGCTCGAAATCGATGGCTATAGCGTGGGCAGACCTACTTCCAGGCCCCGTATCGACCTCGATGGAATCATGGTGAAGGTGATAAGGCCCCAGGACATGCCTCTTCAGGTGGCCAATGGCAACTTCGATCTGGCCATCACGGGCAGGGACTGGCTGCGGGATCATCGCTTCTGCTTCCCTTCGAGTCCTGTAGAGGAACTACTTGAACTGGGCTTTGGCGGGGTCAGAATTGTAGCCGTGGTCGCAGAGGATTTGGCGGGTTCGAGCACTGAGGACCTGAGGAAATTGAAGCGAGACTCCGTGTTGCGAGTGGCTTCGGAGTACGTCAATATAGCGGATAAGTACGCCCATGACAACCATCTGACGCCATGTAAGATTATCCCCACCTGGGGTGCGAGCGAGGCTTTCCTCCCCGAGGATGCTGATGTACTCATCGAGAACACTGAGACCGGTTCGACTATCGCCAAGCACAATCTTAAGATCATCGATACCCTGTTTGAGTCCTCGGCGTGTCTTATAGGGAACACTGAAGCTGTGGGGCGGCAGGATAAGAGAAAGAGGATAGCATATCTCGTTGAAACAATGCGCAAGGGCTTGGAGGCGCGACCAGTTTCTTGAGGAGGGATCCCATTGCCACCGATTTGCCTTCATCTGGGCATCGCAGAGGAAGTAATAACAAAGTTGAACCATCCGGCCCTGGATGGCAACCGGGGAAGCTATTATCTTGGGTCTACCGCGCCGGACATTCGCTTTTTCGTCAGTGCCGGGCGCGAGGAGACACACTTTCTCTCGCTGGATTGCAAGGAGGGTATGAGTGGGGTACAGCCCATGTTTGAAGCCTATCCCGAGCTTCTCGGGAATACGAATCTGAACGAGGCTACAAGGGCCTTTGTCGCTGGCTACCTTTCACACTTGGTGACCGATGAAGCCTGGATCTACCGTATTTACCGTCCTTATTTCGGCAAATCATCGCCCCTCGGTGGGGAACCTATGGCTAATCTCTTAGACAGGTTGCTTCAGTTCGAGCTCGACCGCCGGCAGAGGCTCGATAGTAGGAATATCTCTGTGATTCGACAGGACCTAGCTAGTACGACCACAGAGATAGAAGTGAGTTTTCTGGACAAAGTCAACCTGAGCAGGTGGAGCGAGTTTGTCTTTATAGCTACCACCAGGAAATCGCACTGGGAGGATTTTCGACGCTTCGCTGAGAAGTACCTTATCTGGATGCAACAGATCGCCCCTGAGGAGCAGGATACCTTTTTCGCCAATTTCGATGCAAGGCTGGAGCAGGTTCTGCAAATGGTTCCCGAGGAGCAGCTACTGGCATTTCGTGAGCAATCTATTGCTGATTCTGTGAAGGTGGCCAAGGAGTACCTGGGATGAGGATAATTAGAGACCTGGAAGCTGCGAAGTCTCTGCTATTGGAGCGCGCTCAAGTTGAACTGGCAGGGGAAGCGTATGAAACGGTGCAGCAGATCCTTGGCGAGGTGCGCGCCAGAGGGGACAGCGCCCTTTTCGATTACACCAGGGAGATCGATGGGGTGGAGCTTGCCCGACTTGAGGTAACCCGGGAGGAAATCGCTCAGTCCCGCAACGTGGCGGGCAAGGAGCTGGTGAGCGCTCTCGAACTCGCTGCCGAGAGAGTACGCAGCTTTCATGTTGCTCAGAAACGAAGCCTTGGTCTGGAATTTGTTGAGGGTGGGCTGGGATTCCTCGTTCGATCCCTTGAACGCGTAGGGATATATGTTCCCGGCGGGAAGGCGTCGTATCCATCCACGGTACTGATGACAGCGATACCGGCCGGGGTAGCGGGGGTTGATGAGGTGGTCGTTACCACTCCGCCGGCGCCGGATGGCACGGTGCCAGCTTCCACGCTGGTGGCGGCGGACATCGCTAAGGTGGATCGTATTTTCAAGGTTGGGGGTGCTCAGGCTGTGGCCGCTATGGCATACGGCACTGAATCAGTCCCCAGGGTGGATAAGATCTGTGGCCCGGGCAATGTCTTCGTTACACTGGCCAAGAAGCAGGTCTACGGGATAGTAGGTATCGACGGGCTGCACGGTCCCACCGAGACCGTTATCCTCGCTGATGACTCGGCGAGCCCCGTTCTCTGTGCCGCCGATCTCCTCGCCCAGGCGGAGCACGATGAGATGGCTTCTGCTATACTTATCACCACCTCACCTCGCATGGCAGGGGAGGTCAATGAGGAAGTCGAGCGCCAGCTTGCCCAGTTGGAGCGGCAGGCTATTGCACGCCAGTCTCTGGAGCGTAATGGTGTAATAGTTGTTGTCGATAACATTGATGAGGCTATTGAACTGGTGAACCTGTATGCGCCGGAGCACCTCTGTCTGGCAATGCGGGATGCCCGCTCCTATCTCGACCGGATTCGCCATGCGGGGGGTATTTTCATAGAGTCGCCGGAGGCTCTGGGCGATTACACCGCCGGGCCAAGCCATGTCATGCCCACAGGAAGAACCGCCCGCTTCGGCTCGCCGCTGAGCGTCCTTGACTTTCTCAAGGTCTCTATACTGGTTGACTTGGACGACGAGGCGTTGAAGGCGCTGGGGCCGGCAGCGGCAACCATCGCCAGGGCTGAAGGATTGACCGCCCATGCGCTCTCGGTGGAGAGAAGACTTGAAGACCTGGAACGGGGGAAGCCGGGCAAATGACCCATGACCCCACCAGACGCCCCGAGAACCTCATTAGAAGCGATTTGAGGGGCTTCGAACCCTATGAGCCCATTGCGCCGCTGGAGGTGCTCAGCGGGCGCTCAGGCATTCCCGTTGAGAAGCTGATAAAGCTGGACGGCAACGAGAACCCCTATGGCTGCTCTCCCCGTGTGCGCCGTGCTCTGGCGGACTATAGTTACTATCATATATACCCTGACCCTTTGCACGGTGAGCTTCAGGAGCCGTTGGAGAGGTATGTGGGGGTTGGTCACAAGTATATCGTGGCGGGCAGTGGCAGCGACGAGCTCATCGACTTGGTTTTGCGTGTCTTTCTGGAGCCTGGAGATAAGGTGATCAACTGTGTGCCTACCTTCGGCATGTACCCTTTCAGCACGGCAGTCTGCGGGGGCAGGACGGTCGCTGTGCCCCGTGACGATTCCTATGCGGTGGACGTCGCTGGTGTGAAAGCGGCAATTGATGAGCGAACCAAGGTCATCTTCATCGCTTCCCCCAATAACCCCACAGGGAACGTTACTCCACCGAACGCCATCCTGGAATTGGTAGATACGGGGGTGATCGTGGTTGTGGATGAGGCGTACTACGAGTTCAGCCGACAGACCTTTGCCCCTCTGGTTCCCGAATATCCCAATCTTATAGTCCTGCGCTCGTTCAGCAAGTGGGCGGGGCTGGGCGGTTTGAGGGCGGGCTACGGCATATTTACCACCGAAATCGCTGAGCTTATCCGCGGCATCAAGATCCCCTATAACGTGAACATAGCGGCGATGATTGCGGTGAAGGAGTCGCTGACTGATATCGACTATCTTCGGGACAGGGTCAAGGCAATCATTGCCGAGCGGGAGCGTCTCTCCATGATGTTGAAGGAGCAGGGTGTGCTTATGCCGCTGCCTTCTGAAGCGAATTTCATATTGTGCAGGGTTGCCGGAGGTGATGCTTTGGAGATAAAGCAGGGACTCGAGAAGAAGGGCATATTCATCAGATACTTCGATACCCCACTGCTGAGGAATATGCTGCGCATAAGCGTGGGTAAGCCTGAGCACACAGATGTCCTGGTTGAAGCGCTGGCTAAGTGGGAAGGAGGGTAAGATGGCTGCTGATAGAAGAGCTACTATCAACCGTGCGACTGGCGAGACCAAGGTCAAACTTGAACTGGTAATAGACGGCGAGGGCAAGTGCCAGGCGAGCACTGGCATTGGGATGCTTGACCATCTCATAGACCAGATAGCGCGGCATGGTCTTTTCGATATAGGAGTTGAAGCGAAAGGCGATCTCGAGGTGGGGCAGCATCATACCCTGGAAGACGTCGCCATATGTCTGGGGCAGGCGTTCAACCAGGCGCTGGGGGATCGGGGGGGCATAGTCAGGATGGGACATGCCGTAGTGCCCATGGACGAGGCGCTGGCCATGGTGGCAATTGACATAAGCGGCAGGGGCTACGCTGTTGTTGAGGCCCCACTTGAAGGAAGGGATATTAGCGGTCTGGACACCGATCTAATACGGCACTTCCTTGAGACCTTCGCCACGGAGGCGAAACTTAGCCTGCATGCAAAGCTTCTCAGCGGTGTGAACGATCACCACAAGATAGAGGCGCTGTTCAAAGCGCTGGCGAGGTCGCTGGACACCGCCACCATGATGGACGAACGGCGGGGGGGTGAGGTCCCCAGCACCAAGGGAACGATATAATCTCTGGGGCCTCGAGGCACGCGGTGCGAGGTAGCGTTGCCACTCCTGTGGCAACGAATCCTTCGTCGTGACGGGAGTCACGACGCTACAAAGTGTGAGATACTATGTAGGCCGTGTAGCGTTGCCACTCCCGTGGCAACGTGTTCGCAAGAATCCTCTTAGTCCCCCCAGCCTTGTTATGGCTTGAATTCGAGGATTGAGGATATTCTGCAGTGGCAAGAGTAGTGCTGGTATTCGCCCCTCATCCCGATGATGAAACGCTGGCGTGTGGCGGCACTATAGCCAAGAAGCTAAGACAAGGAGAGGATGTCCACGTAGTCTTTCTGACGGACGGCAGGAATTCGCACTTACATGCACTGGGGATAGG
>DAOUTY010000116.1 GCA_030668425.1 Chloroflexota bacterium | reverse complement strand
CCTCACCTTTGTCAGCGGCTGCCAAATCCCCCGAGAATCCATGCATGAAAACGCCCACTCTCGTAGCCTCCTCAAGGGGTAATCCCATCCCAAACATTGCTGCAATCGCACCGGTGAGCGCATCCCCACTCCCAGCTGTAGCCATTCCCGGGTTCCCGCTAGTGTTAATGTACACCTTCTCATCCGGGTAGCCTATCAACGAGTGCGCACCCTTCAGCACAACAATTGCGTTCAACTCCCTGGCGGTTTTCTGAAGCACGTTTACCCTATCCTTGTTTACCTCGCTTACTCCCATCTTGGTGATACGAGACATCTCGCCGCTGTGCGGTGTTAGTATCGTCGGTGCTTTCCTTCCTCTGATAAGCTCTATCTCCGCAGCGATTGCGGTAAGTCCATCGCCATCTATGAGCAATGGGACCTCAATTCGCTTCGCCAGTTCCCTTACCAGCTCCTGAGTCTCCGAGTCGAGAGAGACGCCAGGGCCAAGGATAACCATGTCTACACTCCTGGAGAACTCCAGGAGCTCCTCCTTGCTCTCCAGAGCCAGACTCCCTGAATCCGTCTCCATCTGAGGTGCAAAGACAACCTCGCTTCCCTTGCTCGCCAGGAACGGCGAGATGGACTTGGGTGTAGCAAGGTAAGAGAGCCCTCCACCAGCCTTGAGAAAGGAAAGAGCGGAGAAATAGGGCGCCCCCAGGTAGCTTGAGGAGCCGGAGATGAAGAGAGCCCTGCCATAGCTCCCCTTGTGAGTGTCCTTAGCCCTTTCGGGAAGCTCAACAAGATCATTTACACGGACTTTTATGGAATCTGCGTCATAAAGCGAAGGCGGGAATGAAATATGAGACACGTAGAGCTTGCCACATAACCCAAAGCCCGGATAGAGCATATTCCCAATCTTGGGAAGCCCGTAGCTTATGGTGTAATCGCTCTTCACAGCCGTACCCATCACCTCGCCCGTATCGCCATTCACGCCGGAAGGGATATCAAGACTGAACACCTTCTTCCCGCTCTCATTTATCAACTCGATGGCTGCCCCGTATATTCCCGAGGGCTCCCTCACAAGTCCCGTTCCGAATATGGCATCGACGATGGCGTCACAATGGCACACGTCCTCCTTCGCCTGCTCGATCGACTCAACATCGCGAATCTCTATTGGCATTCGGGAGATAATGTCAAAATTGGTTTTCGCTGCGCCCTTCATCTTATTTCTATCTCCCAGCAGAAAGACCTTCACATCTCCACCCATTGAATGAAGCTTCCTGGCGATCACAAACCCATCGCCCC
Organism: Chloroflexota bacterium; assembly: GCA_030668425.1. Taxonomy (GTDB): domain Bacteria; phylum Chloroflexota; class Dehalococcoidia; order SZUA-161; family SZUA-161; genus DAOUTY01. The sequence goes on along the minus strand of DAOUTY010000116.1, from coordinate 4,641 downwards.
CGTTGTTACCAACCCCGCAGAAAACGACAAATCTCTTCCCCCCCACACCAAACTCCTTCAAAATGACAAAATACGAGGCCCCGCCCGCATTTTCCATTAAAATTTCCTCGCCGATGCCATACTCCTCCGTGGCCCTGCGATCCAGATTCCTTATCTCCTCAACTCGGCTCACCTTCATTTATCCATCCTCCACCTTAGTTTTCACGCCACACGAAAACGCTTCCCAACACACGCCTTATCAACCGACTCTACAGCCCTATCCTGTCAGCCACTTCTCGCATACCCATAATCACATCATCAACCAGGTCTCTCAATTCCACACCCAGCACGTTTGCCCCCTTTTCAATCACCGACCGGTTAACACCCGCAGCGAACGACTTGTCCTTCCACTTCTTCATCACCGACTTTGCCTCAAGGTCCGCTACGCTCTTCGATGGCCGGATTATCGCCACCGCCGTAACAAGACCAGTCAATTCATCAACGGCATAAAGCGTCTTCTCCATATCCGTTTGGGGCTCTACATCGCTGCAAATACCCCAGCCATGAGACACAACCGCTCGTATGTACTCCTTCGGCCAGCCACGCTGCTCCAATATCTCCTGCGATTTCTTGCAGTGCTGCTCAGGGTAAAGTTCGTAGTCCAGGTCGTGCACCAGTCCAATGATGCCCCACTTCTCCTCATCCTCCCCAATCTTTCGGGCCACGTAGCGCATCACCCCCTCAACGCAGTAGGCATGCTTCAACAAGCTCTCACTTTTGTTAAACTCCTTGAGAAGGGACAGCGCTTCATCGTACGTCGGTGTGTGTTCCTCCATCTCAGTGCCTCCTTTGCCAACCAGCCGATGCCAGATTATAAACTTTCGGGATGGGAATAGTAAAGCTCGGCCGTGTGTTGACAACCAGACGGCATATGAATAGTATTGCTATTGCTTATTGACGAGGGCCAGTCAATACACCGCCATTCTTTCACTGGAGGCGAGCTTGAAAGCACTGGGCATCATGGGGAGTCCAAGGATAGGGGGCAACACAGATACACTGCTGGATGAGGCTCTCAGGGGCGCTGAGAGCCAGGGAGCGGAGACCGAGAAGATTATAGTGGATAGACTCAAGATAACCCCTTGCCGCGAATACTACGGCTGCCTCAGGGACGGTAATTGCGTCATACGGGACGACATGGACGGCATATATCCCAGGCTCCTCGAAGCGGACATTGTTATAGTTGCATCGCCAATGTTTTTCTACAGTGTTACAGCCCAGGTAAAGGCGCTCATCGACCGATGCCAGGCACTGTGGGCACGGAAATACGTCCTCAAGCAGAGCCCGCCGAATTCTGCAAGAAAGGGCGCGTTCATCGCTGTGGGAGCCACCAAGGGCAAGCAGCTGTTTGACGGGTCTATCCTGATAGTGAGATACTTCTTCCAGGCTATCGGAGTCAAGTATACCGATGAGCTTTTAGTCCGGGGTGTTGACAAGAGGGACGAGATCAAGGAGCACCCGACCGCGCTGTCGGATGCGTTTGAACTGGGCAAACGGCTGGCCCGCGAATAGAGCCCTATTTCCCCCTCGGACCCACATAGAGCTCAAAGGGAAGAGAAGGCCAGAGTGGCCCTCAACCGTAAGTGTGTCGGCGACATTCATATCAATCCAGTAACTCTTACAATCAACCATTTCTGTAAGGTCACCGCCCCACACAGGTGCCCATGATGTCCAGGTGTCGGACATTTCATAACATAGGCTGCTGATGCTGTCAACGACGACCACGAATCTCGACTCAATACTTACACTCAATACCCGAGTATGACCAACGAAGACGTGAGTAATAAAAAGTGCTCTTCGGGCAACTTGCCCAAAGAGCACTTCAAAGCCAGGGTCTCTTTGCTCAACCCATTGGATACTATCGCTTGCGGTACTGGCGTGCCTTACGAGCCCTCTTCAGCCCATACTTCTTCCGTTCCTTAATCCTGGCATCTCTGGTGATTAAACCGTGGCTACGAAGAAGCGTCTTCAGGTTTTGATCCATTACAACCAGAGCACGGCTTATGCCATGACGGATGGCTCCAGCCTGAGACGAGACGCCACCACCTTCTACCTTCACTATGGCATTGAATTTACCCTCAGTTTCGGTAACTCTCAGCGGTTCGAGAATGGCAGATTTCAACCGTGGTATACTGAAGACATCCTCGAATGGCTTGCCATTTACTATGATAGCGCCATTGCCCGTCATTAACTTCACCTGAGCCACCGCTGTCTTTCGTTTCCCTGTGCCGCGAAAATAGGCTTGCTCGCTCAACCTAACTCTCCTTCTCTATCGCCTTCACCTGGCCCTGATGGGGATGCTCAGCCCCAGGATAGACCTTGAGCTTCTTGAACATAGCAGCACCCAGCCGATTGTGCGGTAACATGCCCTTTACCGCATGCTCAATCACCCTGGTAGGATGAGTCTCCATCATCCTTCCCAGAGTAATGCTTTTCAGACCTCCGGGGTACCCGGAATGACGGTAGTAAATCTTCTGGGTGAGCTTGTTGCCCGTTACTTTTATTTCGGCCGCATTTACCACTATAACATAGTCGCCGACATCGAGATGGGGGGAGTAAATCGGCTTATGTTTGCCTTTCAGAATCGATGCAATCTCCGATGCCAATCTGCCCAGGGTTTTCCCGGAGGCATCCATAACCAACCACTTCCGCTCGATATCCGAGGCTTTCGTGCTATAGGTTCCCATCTAATTGCCCTCTATACTGAACTTACTCTCAGGATAATTAACCTTCATCAGACATAGACCGTAAGGGGACACCACCGGCGCCGCCAGGCCAGGAGTCTTCGCCTGCATTATCTCCTGAAACTCCTCCACCGTTAGCCTGCCCAACCCAACTCTAATCATAACACCCATCGTGCAACGCACCTGCTTCCTCAAGAAAGAGTTGGCCACCATGTCGAAAACCACCAACCCTCCCTCTCTCGATACCTCCGCTTTGTAGACCTCACGCACTGTTCTCCTGTTAGTCGGCCCAGTGAAGGAAGCGAAATCATGGCTCCCTACAAGACACTGGCACACCTGATTCATCGCGTCGGTATCGAGCGCCCCGGGCACGAAATATGTAAATTTCTGTTGCAACGGAGACGGCGTCGGGCCGTTTAAAATTTGATAACGATATTCCCGACTAACTGCGTCTCTCCTCGCATCGAAACTATTTCCTACCTCACATGCAGCCTTAACTGCAATATCCGGCCGAAGATAAAAATTCAGAGCCCTGATCAGAGTGTCGGGAGACAAGGTTGAGAAGCTGCTAAAGCTGACAACCTGCCCCTTAGCATGAACCCCTGTATCAGTACGGCCAGCACCAACTATTCGAATCCTTTCCCCAGTTAACTTCGCCAGAGCGCGCTCGATATCCCCTTGAATCGTTGGCACGCCAATTTGAAACTGAAACCCGTTGTATCTAGTCCCCTCGTATTCTACAATAAGCGCCAGTTTTCTGGGTGGCAACGACTCCATTTAAACCAGTTCTAACTGTACCATGGGAGCCCCGTCCCCCAACCTCGGCCCCAGCTTGACCAGCCTGGTGTAGCCACCTGGTCTCTCAGCATACCTAGGGCCGATCTCGGAAAACACCTTGTCCACCACTTTCTTGTCCAGCACGAAGGAGAGTGCCTGGCGGCGAGTATGCAAAGTCCCCTGCTTACCCCAGGTGATCACCTTCTCCGCCAAAGGCCCTACCTCCTTAGCCTTAGCCTCAGTGGTAACGATCTTCTCATAGCGCAATAGGTCAGTTACCAGGTTCCTATAGAGCGCCTTCCTATGGCTGGTTGACCTAGATAGTTTGCGACCAGCTACCCTGTGTCTCATCTTTTCCTCACTAGATAAGAGCCATTTTCGAGCAATCTAGTCCTCCATCTCGTCTGCTTTGTTTACGTCTTCCTCGCCGCCAGCTTCCTCAGTTTCATCACTGGGCGATTCCACCTCTTCTTCCGCGGATATAGGGTGTATATCGAGTGCTTCGAGTCGCCCTTTCACCTCGTCCAGGGACTTCTGGCCAAAGCTCCTGAGCCCGACCAAATCAGCATCGCTCTTCTCCAAAAGCTCACCGACCTTAGTGATGCCGCTTCGACGCAAGGCGTTAAACGTGCGCGCTGAAAGGCCAAGTTGTTCCAAGGACATCTCATATTGCTCCGGTGGGACGACCGGAGTAGATGGCTCTTCGCCCTCTACAGGAGCCTTACCCAAGTCGTAGAACAGGGAAAAGTGATTGACCAGAATTTCAGCGCTTTGGGAGAGTGCTTCGCTTGGCGAGGTGGTGCCATCTGTCCACACTTCCAGGATTAGCCGGTCATAGTTGCTCGCCTGCCCAACGCGGGTTTTCTCCACACTGTAATTCACCCTGCGCACCGGGGCATAAATAGCATCTACCGGGATGACACCGAGCGGCGAACCATCACCCCTGCCAGCAGGCACATACCCCTTGCCCTGTTCCACGTAAAGCACAACGTCCAGAAAAGCATCCGGCGAATCAAGCGTAGCCAGGTGCAGTTCAGGGTTTACAACCTCGAAATCAGCAGAGGGCTTAATGTCGCCAGCGCAAACAGTCCCCTCACCTTTGACCTCAAGAAACAATCTCCCCGACCGCTCGGAGAAAGCCTTG
>DAOUTY010000142.1 GCA_030668425.1 Chloroflexota bacterium | reverse complement strand
TCGGCGGACTCCGGGGGAATTATCCTGTCCGGGACATACTTCCCAACCCCGGCGATGACGGCGGATACCTTTCTCGAAGTCGCTACTGTATCTGGGACATACTCATCCGCTGCCGCAATAAGAGAAGAGCGCATCTTTGGGGGAAGTTTGTCTAGCCCGTTGATGATCCCATCGATCGCCTTGGAGGGGACATGCTTATCTAACGTATTCAGGTAGAAGAGCAGCATCCTATCCGGCACGAATCTGTCCACCATCTTGACCTCGAACGAGATCACTTTCTCCGAGACAAACCTGGTCGGTGGTTCAAGGATAGACTTTAGCAACATATTTACCCTCCCTAGGAACGTACTACAACTCGTGGTACAATTGTAAGCTACATGATATAGTACTGACGTTAGTAAACTAATATCGCACTTTTTGGCGAATCTGTCAACAGTCTTAGCTTGCCCTCCAATTTACTTTTCCTCCCATTTCTGGACACTCACCATGGATTGCCGCGGGCAATGTTCTAACGGATGTAGGTGGCCTAAACTGTGATGTGATTGTAAGCTCTTTAGGTTGTCTGCATTCAGAACCTGTAAGGGTAAGTGGGGGATGGGGAGGAGGGATTCCGGAACTTGTGGGTTGAATTGCGGTTTTATGGCAGTTGAGCTTTGAGTGGCCAAACTGCTTAGTTCTCTTCGCTGTATCTTTCCTGATACGACTTCACCTGATGCACAAAAGCTTCGATCCTTGTCTTCGCGTTCGTTTGTTTCAGTCCGTCGTATGTCATGGTAAGCAAGGGAATACCGTTATTCTCCCTTTGGACCTTCTTATAAATGGCGGTAGCCAGAGTGCCGAAAACGCAATTGAGGACGATAAGGTTGGCTATGCCACTGTAGCCCTGCGCGGCATACCCCTCCGCCTTGGCTATATTTACAGTTACTACAGGGTCTATGTCTGGGCTGACATAGGGAGAAGCCATCTCTACTCTCTGCTTGACCGATGGTGTCTTGCAGTCTAACAGCTCGTCTCCCAACATATCCTGGATCCGCCGTTGCCAGTGTATGTCCCAGAACCTTCGGAGATAATAGTAGAGTGCCGCGAGGTATTTTCCTTTGGAGAAGTTGATATTAGGGTATACGTGTTCGAAATACACCATGTAATCAGTGGTGGTTGGCCCGAACCTCACTTCAGCGCCCTGCGCCTCGAACTCCTTGATTATCTCATTATTGGACCAGGAGTTCATGCAGGTGTAAAACTCGCCGACGATTCCGATAATGGGTCTTCTCTCGTCTCTCGTTGGAATGCGGTCCATAGCTTTGATGGCGCTTGTGAAGGTTTCGGAGAACTTTCCTGTTATGATCCCTGAACATATCTGCCCCACCGCCCACTCATAGACCCTTTCGGTTTCACCTTCGTTTATCTCATAAGGCCGAGTATGGAGTAACTTGGATATCAGTACGTCTGTTGCCAGCCAACCTTTCCAAATGGCTTGTACACATTTGAGTCCAAAGAGCCTGGTAGCCTCATCGAGCCGAATTGAGGTTGAGGGGGCAACTACAGGAATATGAGAGAGTCCCAATCGCTTGAGAACCAGTTTAAACGAAAGGGGATACTGACTCATACGACATGAGCCGTCGAAGTTAAGCGTCAAGAATGCTGAACGATCGGTATCGAAGTCCTCAAGCTCGGTCATCCGTACCAGATCTCCCGTGAGAAGCTGGTATGGATGGCACTCCTTGGAAGAGGCATATCTTCTGCCCAATTCGTCTGACCTCTCGTCGGGCTTGGGCAGGACCCGGGCATCTATGTCTGCTGATTGGAGCGAAGCAGCAAAGACGTCGGAGTGCCCGCTGATATAGGGAATGTAGATTGTTTTATCGAACTCCCTCATTTTCCGTGACGGCTTGAAAATGCCAGTCTCAGTTCCAGGCCTCACTACAAGCAGGTCTGCCTGCTCATCCGGTTTTGCTGCTGCCTTGGGTCTGTTGGCAGTATCGACGAAAGCCTCGACCCTGGTCGCTATTCCAGCGTCAGCGCTGTGCTCGTCTACCTCCAGCACCAGATAGGGGTTTTCTCCCATGGTATCTTCAAGATACTTCATGAAGAAGGCATCGGGACCGCAGCCATAATTTGTAATTAATACCGGGTTCAGGCTCCTGTGGTCCCTGGCGAAAATCACTGCTCTGAGAAGATTCTGCTCGTTCTTCCAAATAAGGTTGGAGTAGTGAGAGGGCAGCCGAACGGAATCCAAAGGCAGCAGGTCGAATGGAATTGCCAGCACGCCCAATTTTCGCAATTTCTTAGGGATGTTCAGATTGAGTCCGATATCGTGGGCGTTGTAAGGTTTGCCTATAACTACTACCGCCTCGTTGTCCCGGCTCAGGCTGTCGAGCACCTCGCGGCCTCTCTGCTGACATTTCTCCTGGAACTCTCGCTGAGCGTTAATAGCGGTGTCTGCAGCCCGGGCGCTCTCTTTCTTAGATTTGCCGAACATTTTGCCTAGTCTAAGCATCTGCTCCCGGAGGTTGTACGTCTCCTCTGCCATATATACGGTTGGATTTAGGATCTTCACTCTATCTTCAAAAGCAGGCCCGATCATGAAGGGAATACCCTGGATATAGGGGCAGTTGTAGCTTCTGTCTGCGTCGTCCGCTGTTTTCTCTAAGTCTATAACGCTGGGCATAAAGACGTAGTCTACGTTCTTCTCGACGAGGTTCTCCACATGTCCATAGGCTACTTTTACTGGATAGCATATCTCGGCCAGAATTCGCTGCAGCCCCTTGTTGATAAGCCCCCTGTTTGTCTTATCGGAGAGTACCACCTTTAATCCCAGTTCCTGAAAGAAAGTGCCCCACAGTGGAAACTGCTCGTAGAACATCAGCATCCTGGGGATACCGATAGCAACGGAGTCAGCGGGGGCTTCGTCCTCTTTGTAGTAACTTAGTAGTAGATCCTCCCTCTCCCGGAACAGGTCGGGCAAATCCTCATCAGTGCTCTCGTCCTTCTTGATCTCGTATCTATCGCAAATGCCGCCGTAGAACGATTCCAGTTCTCCGCTGATGGTCACCCTTTTTATCTCGCAGTGGTTGGGACAATGCTTACACTCAAAGGTCTTTACCTCATAGTTTCTATCCCTGAGATCGAAGCCCACGAAGTTGCTTTTCTGCTGGCTTTCCAGCCATCGCTCCCGCGCGATCAGAGCAGCGCCGATAGCGCCGGTCACATGGTGGTTATCGGGTACAATGATTTGTCTATCCAGTATGTTTTCGAAGGCGGCAGCCACACTTCTGTTTGTGGCTACTCCGCCCTGGAAATATATCCTATTGCCAATCTTCTTATTAACCACAACCTTTTCTATGTAGTTGTAGGCTACTGAGTATGAAAGACCGGCGATGAGGTCGATTTTGGGTGAGCCCACCTGCTGGTGGTGTATCAGGTCGGATTCCATAAAGACGGTGCACCGCGTGCCCAGATCAGCGGGCGTTTCGGAATCAAGAGCGAGTTTGCTGAGGTCATCGATTCTTACATCTAGCCTGGTCGCTTGTTCCTGAAGAAATGAGCCTGTTCCTGCGGCACAGACTTTGTTCATTTCAAAATCAACGACAGAGCCGTTCTTGAGAGAGATGTATTTTGAATCCTGGCCACCGATCTCAAAAATGGTGTCCACAGTATTGTCGATCTCGAAAGTAGCTTTGGCCTGTGCTGTAATCTCGTTGATCACTACGTCCGCACCAACGAAATCGCCCACGAAATAACGCCCGCTGCCCGTGACTCCTACTCCTTGAACTTCCAAGACGTCTTCTAAGTCCAAGACTATTTCCGCAAGTCCCTTCTTAACCGACTCGATCGGCTCGCCTTCGGTCATCAGATAGCTCTTGCGCAACAGGTTCTTGTTTTTATCCAGGATGACGATGTTTGTACTTGCTGCACCTACGTCGATGCCCAGATACACGCTCTCCTTCTGCCCCTGCTGTCCAACGTAATCTTCAGTGTCAGGAGCCACGCCATCTTTGCAGACCAATCTCTTTAAATAGCTGTGTTTTGCTTCATTGGCTGTCTTGATCAGGTACTGTTCCAAGTCCTCTATAGCTTTACCAAGCCCGAGGGGCGTAATGTTCCCTTTTTTACCGGCTGTGATAGCCGAGCCCAGGGCGCCCATGATTAAGAAATGTTCAGGGATAATGAGTTCTCCCTCTTTAAGCTCAAGCAGTTCTTCAAATGCTTTGGCCACTCCTCTGTTGGCAGCTACTCCGCCCTGGAATGCTACTGGCTTATTAAATGTCCTGCCCCTGCCCAGGTTGCTTATGTAATTCCTGGCCAAAGCGTAGCAGAGACCCGCTACTATGTCCTCCTTCGGAATTCCCTCCTGTTGCAGGTGGACCATGTCGGATTTGGCGAAGACGCTGCATCGGCCGGCAATGGTCGCTGGCCGTTTGGATTTCAAAGCTAGATTACCAAACTCCTTATCTATCGAGACACCTAAGCGATACGCCTGTTGATCCAGGAAGGAACCGGTCCCGGCAGCGCATATCTCGTTGAGGGCGTGGTCGACGATGATTGATTTCCCTTTCTTTTCGTCCGGCTCCAGGAAAATCAGCTTTGAATCTTGCCCCCCAATTTCGATGATTGTCCTGACCTCTGGGTGAAAATGGGTAGTAGCTGCTGCCTGGGTCAAGATCTCGTTCTCCTTGTCTACACCCAGGATATTGGCTACCAGTTCCCGGCCGCTTCCAGTAGCTACCACTCCATTCAGCTTGGGGAAATCTTTAACGAGGTTTTTAAAGGCATCAAGCAAAACCGGGACAGGCTGCCCCTTAGTTCGCTGGTAGATGCTCTCAAGCAGGTTCGCCTTATCGTCAATTATGGCGATATTAAGGCTGACAGAACCTATGTCTATTCCCATGTAGAGTTTGTTTCGCTCTGCCATTTGGCCCTCTCGTTATTGGTCAATGAATAGCGCTACTTGAGAGTGCTAACTTGATGTTGCCAGTGAACCGCGCGTCAGCTCTCGCCGTAGAGGTAGTTGAAGTAAGCTTGCTCCATCTCCAGAGCCGCTGCGGGTACAGGGTTAATCTTGCCCACGCTAAGCGCGCAGATGTATATTCTAGCTGTCTTCTCCAGCATCTCGCAGTTGGTAAAG
>DAOUTY010000118.1 GCA_030668425.1 Chloroflexota bacterium | reverse complement strand
GACACGATAGCTGTGGATGGAGGTTGGCTCGCCTGGTAATCAAGCTGGAACAACTACCCTGCCTCAAGAATAGCCTAGATTTCCTGGCCCACAAGGAAACCGGCCGCGGTGGCCTCCAGGAGCTTGCCCGGCTCGGCGCAGTCGCCGATAGCATAAACGGCGGCCCCTCTCCCTGAAAGCTCATCAGCCAGCCTGGTATCGGGCTTGAGTCCACCGGCCAGAACCACTGTATCGGCTTCGACGAAATCTGTTGAATCTGCCTTGCTTATGCTCACGCCCCTTTTGGTTATCTCCGTCACGCTGGCCTCGGTCACCAGCCTGGCACCGGCCTCCCTCAACTGCTTCATCCAGATCCACCTGTGAACTAAGCCGACGTCGGCCCCGATGCGCTTGGATTCCTCTATGATGGAGACTTTCTTTCCCCGGCCTACCAGGGTCACCGCGAGCTCGCAACCGGCGAAACTGCCGCCTATTATGGCAACCCGCTTCCCGAAAGGGAACCCAAACCTCAGCATCCACCTGACTAGTGAGGGCTCATAAAAGAATCGCACGAACAAGCCACCAAGGCGGGACAGCAACCTTTGCCCAAATCCCCCCCTCCTGATGGCATGACCAGCCAGGACCTCTTTCATATCGCGATGGTCGAGGACATTGGCGCCGCTGCTGCCGGGCACCTCTAAGGCCGGAGCCATCCCCCCCGCGGCCAGGACAACCACATCCGGCTTGATTTCATCGAGAAGAACCGGGGTTACCTCGGTGTTCAGTCTCAGTTCAATAGGAAGCTTCCTCGTCTGCCGGTCCAGATGCTTCAGTACGTTTCCAATCCTGCTGTTGGTTATCGCGGCCAGGATCAAGCTTCCGCCGAGCCTGGGCCCCCTCTCACAGAGGGTAACTGCATGTCCTCTCAGGACAGCTATCCTCGCCGCCTCCATTCCAGCAGGCCCACCCCCGACAACGAGCACGCTCTTGCGCTCCGCCGCGGCCGTTTCAGCCGGGTATTCCCACTCCCGGCTCAGCCTGGCGTTTACGCTGCAGTAAACCGGTGGCGCATCTGAATCCTCGATACAGCGGCAGCAGTTCATACATGGTCTGATATCGGCAAGCCGCCCCTCTCTTGCCTTGTTTGGCAGCTCCGGGTCAGCGAGCAGCGCCCGCGCCATGTACACCATATCCGCCTTGCCCTGAGCCAGTACACTCTCCGCCACCATAACATCCTGGATTTGAGTGCCTGCCGCCACGGGGATGCTCACCGCCTTCTTGACGGCCTCAGCCATGTGAGCCCAGGCCCCCTGGGGAACGTCCGTCTGTATGATCGGAAACGGCGCGTTATGCCAGCCGGACATTACGTCGATCTCATGGATGCCCGCCATCTCCAGTATCTGAGCCATTCTTGCCGTGTCCTCAACGGTATAGCCCCCTTCGAGCAAATCGGCACCACTGAGCCGGCAGGTGTAGGTGAAATCGGGGCCTGCTTTCTTCTTCATGTTTTCGATTATTTCGAGCAGAAACTGCATCCGGTTCTCAAAACTGCCGCCGTACTCATCGCTTCTTTTGTTTGTCAGCGGGGAAAGGAACTGGGCTATGATATAGCTCACGCTGGCTATTATCTCGACAGCGTCGAAGCCAGCTTCACGCGCCCTCTGTGCCCCATCACCGTAGGCTTCCACTATCTGGCGGATTTCATCTAAAGCAAGCGCTCGCGGCATAGTCGGCTCCAAAGGCCCGCCCATACGAAAAGGTGTGCCGGGACGCCCCGAGAGAGAAACCCCCGAAGGCCCTACCAGCTCGACAGGGCCATCGCTGAACGCCCAACTGTAGCCGACGCCCATCTGCGCATAGGTCCTTGCCCCGTGGGCGTGAATGACCTCTGTCAACTGCCTGAGTCCATTGATAAACCGGTCATCATATAGCCCCAGCATCGGGTCCTGTATGAGCCTGGTAGCGGTACAACTCACGCCGATAATAGCTACGCCACCCCTTGCCCTCTCGGTGTAGAAGGCCTTCAAGCGGTCGATTACCACCTCTTCGGATTCCGGCGGCACCACGGCCATGGCGGGCATCTTTATCCTGTTCTTCAGCTCCAGGTTGCCCACCTGAATGGGTTCAAACAGTCTTTTCAGTCTTGCCATCGATACCTCCCGACAGTAGAGGCGGTTCGCGAACTGCCCCTACCAGCAAACGGCAATCGTTATCGGTCTGGCTGCCCTGGCGAGGCAATCATTTCACAATCAATTCCCTGCAGTTAGCGGGTTGCCCATTTCAAGCAACTTGCCTCACTATTTTAGGCTTGCGCACTCCCGAAGTCCAGTTGACCGGCGCCCCAGTCCTGGATTGACACCCAGCCGTGGCTATTCTATGCTACTTGTGCCCGACAAGGAGGACTGAAGAGGATGGCCAACGTCAGACTGGCAACCGAGGAGGATATTCCCCGCATCCTCGGACTTTACCATGAACTCACTATCCACCTCTCTCAGGTTGAGATGAGCCGGAGCCCTTCACCAGACGATGTCCGCGAGGTGTTCGCCGAGATCTGTGCCGACCCCAGACACGAACTCTTCGTAGCCGAAGAAGGGGGCGAGGTTGTAGGCACCGTGATACTGCTCATCGTACCCAACCTCTCCCACAGCGCCACCCCCTGGGCCCTCGTAGAAAACCTCATAGTCGGTGAAAAGTACCGGCGTGAGGGCTACGGCAGGATGCTCCTGGAACACGTCATCGCCCGGGCTAAAGAGAAGGGATGCCACAGGATCGAGTTATGCAGCGACTTGAGGCGCAAGGAAGCGCACCAATTGTATAGCTCCGTTGGTTTCGAAGCATCGGCCTACGGCTTTCGCATCTATTTTTAATGGCTGGAGGCTCAAAACATGGCGGATAATACAAAGTTGAAGGTTACCGCAGTGCAGATGGAGCCCAGGCTTCTCGAAAAAGAGGTGAATCTGGCGAGATGCCTTGATTTGATTCAAACCGCCGCCGGGGAGGGCGCAAGGCTCATTGTCTTCCCAGAGTGTGCCCTGACCGGATATGTGTTCTCCAGCCTTGAGGAGGCATTACCCGTCTGCGAGCCCATCCCCGGCCCCAGCACCACGAAGATCGTCGATGCCTGCCGGAAGCTCAACGTGTACGTGGTGATCGGATTATTGGAAACAGACAACGAAGAATGCTACAACGCAGCGGCACTCCTGGGGCCCGAGGGGTTACTGAGCAAGTACCGCAAGATCCATCTACCCTATCTTGGTATTGACCGTTTCGTGAATCGTGGCAACTTGCCTCCCGCTGTGTGTGAGACTGAGATCGGGAGGATAGGTATCGGCATCTGCTACGACGCCATGTTCCCCGAGCACGCACGCATTCTGGCATTACAGGGAGCGGATATCCTTGTTCTCCCTACAAACTGGCCTGAGCAAAGGGAGTTCATTCCGGAGCATATCATCCCGGCCAGAGCGGCCGAGAACCGTATGTTCATCGTTGCCGCCAACCGCGTCGGGGAGGAGAGGGGGACAAGGTTTATCGGCCATAGCATCATCGCGCACTGCGCCAAGGGTACGGCACTGGCCAGAGGGGAGCCCGATGAGGAGAACATCCTCTATGCGGAGATCGAACCGGCGATTGCCAGGGAGAAGCACGTGGTAATCGCTCCGGGGGAGTTTGAGTTCAATGTCATTAAGGACCGAAGACCGGAGCTATACGACATTATCAGCAAGCCCCCTCCCCCTCCCTGACAACTCGGAACCAAGAACTGGATTCAGAACGGAGATGAAAGCAGCTACAAAGAAAGTGAGGATATTATTCGGAAAGGCGAAGAGCATCCTCAAACAAGAGGGACTGGCACCTCTTTTCGCTAACGTATTCAGATTTCTGGCAGACCTATTCTTTGTTCACGAGACGTATTATCTATTCGAGTATACCGCACAAGACGCGACTGAACTCAATGAGGCTGATTTCTTTCCCAAGACCGATGAATTTACGTTCAGAATAATTACCACTACCAAGGAGGCCAACGAACTTGGTCTGAGGTCAGGTGGTTATAAATATGCAGAGAGACTGGACAAAGGTGCAATAGCAGCCTGTATTTTCGTGGAGCAAGACCTCGCCCACGTTACCTGGATCGCCTTGACTGAAGAAGCCTGGAGCCCACTGAGGCGACATTTGTATAAAGTCGACTTCTCAAATGGAGAATACTGCCTGTGGGACAGTTGGACCAATCCCAAATACAGGAGAAATGGCTTCGCGGAATATGCTTTTTTGAAGGCAACTCTGTTTCTCCATGAGAATGGGATGACAAGAAGTCGAGCCTCAATTCTTAAGAGTAATTCGGGCTCTATCACCGCATACGCCAGTTTCAACGCCAAGAGGTACGCAGAGGCTCGCTATTTAAAACTCTTTTGGTGGGAATTCCGCAAGGAGAACCCTTTGATAAATTGCTGAGGTTGCGCAAGCCCGCGGTCGGGAGATCTTACTGCCTTCCTATACAGATGGCAAGTTCGAATGTTATGAATATGCAAGACAAGAAATGGGAATTTGTAATCGTCGGTTCCGGGGCCGGTGGGGCTACGCTGGCCAGGGAGCTAAGCAACAAGGGACGGAAAGTTCTGGTAGTAGAGAAAGGCAGGTACGAAAAAGAGGCTGGTACCACCTGGGGCCAGTTCCATAACTTCGAACTTGCTAGAATAACTGCTATCTTCGCAAAATGGAAAGAGCAGGTGATTATATACACAGCTAACGGGGCCGGTGGCACCACAGTCATTTCTCATGGCAACGGGATTCGATGCCTGGAGGAGGAACTTACAACCTGCGGAATCACCCTGGAGGGAGAATTCGCCGAAGCCGAGAGGGAGATGCGCATCTCGCCCATCGCCGAAGGTCTTCTTTCAGATGGTTCTAAAAGGATCTTGTGGGCATCGAGGGAACTGGGCTATAAAATGGAACCAATGCCCAAGTTCATCGATCCTTCGAAATGCAGGAAATGCGGGGCGTGCGCTGGGGGTTGTGTGAATGGCGCGAAATGGACGGCACTGGACTACCTGCGGGAAGCCACTCAATCTGGAGCCGAAATCATCTACAACACCGCGGTCGAACAGGTTATAGTAGAGAACGGAGCAGCGAAGGGTGTAAAGGGAATAGGGCCACACGGGCGTATCGAAATACAGTCAGAAGTTGTCATCCTTGCCGCTGGAGGACTAAGAACGCCTGTTATCCTGCAGCGATCGGGTATCAAGGAAGCGGGCTCAGGGCTTTTCGTGGATCTCGTAGTGGATACCTACGGGGTGACTAAGGGACTCAACCAGCTTCACGAACCTGCCACGGCGCTCGTTGACCTTGAGTTCCATAAGAGCAAAGGGTTCATCCTATCTCCATCCGTAAGTCGGCGCAGGGTAACCAATTTCACCAAGTTCGGAGTGAAGGGGCTTACCTTGCCCGCGCACAGGTTGATTGGCATCATGACCAAGATCGCAGACGAAACGGTGGGCCACGTCTACGCTGACGGAACAGTGTCCAAGCCGGTGACGGAAAGGGACTGGGCAAAATTGCGCGAAGGCTCATCTATAGCGAAGAAGATATTAATCAAGGCAGGTGCTGATAGTCACTCTATTGTGTTCTCCAAGCCGCAAGGCGGCCACCCCGGTGGGACTGCCGCCATCGGCAGAGTTGTAGATAAAGACCTTCAGACAGAGGTGAACAACCTTTTTGTATGCGATGCGAGCGTCTTTCCCGCAGCGCCGGGGCTGCCCCCGATTCTTACGATTGTTGCCCTGGCCAAGCGCTTGGCGAAGACACTGGCCGCGTAAGAGAGGTGTTAAATAAGCACTGCCCCGTAAAGTTGAGCTGACAAACGACAATCGAGAAACATTCTCGGCTATCGGACAAGCCAT
>DAOUTY010000058.1 GCA_030668425.1 Chloroflexota bacterium | reverse complement strand
GTCTCCCTCTTGAGACAAGCTATAGCATAATGAACCACGAGCTGGTGAAGCCGTTGCGCCTGATGCTGGGTGCTGGCGAGACGGCGAATGACAGGGTTGGCATAAAGGTGATCGACGCCTCTGACATCATAAACTCCTGGGAAGGGTTCAGCTATATCGGATATTCGGAGATGAAGGCCAAACAGGCACGCGACAGGTTCTTTTTCTTCAGGAAGAAGAGCTCCATTGACCAACTGAGTCCAGCCATGAGGTGTTATACGGCTGTTAGGAACGCTGCTACCCTGAGGATGACTGGCGAGTGCGACATAAAGAAAGCCAGGAAGGCGCTGATGCTTATCGCCGGGCCGCCGGACGAGTTGAACATGGAGGGCTTCTCCCATGCTAAGAGCTGGCTGGAAAGCTGTATATCGACCCCTGAGGTCAGAGGGGGAGACTGCCCTATCCGGGGGTGGGATTCGGTTGCTGGTGTGGTGATGCTTGCAGGGTACACGGATATTCCCAGGTTGGGTGTGAGCATAAACAATGTACAGGCGCCTGAGAGCATGAAGGCGTCAGCGATTGAGGCAGAGTGAATCCCGTGAGGCCTTTGGTCTCCTGCGGGCTAAAATGCAGGTGGCAGCATGTTTAATGTCAGACCAATCTGGTGGATCCCAATAGCGGCGTGCATTGTCGCAGGCTTCTTGTCCTTCATACCAATAGGTGACGAAGGCACCTTACTACCCTACCAGTCTCTTATTCCCCTGGCGCCAATTAGCTCCCTGCTGATTTGGTTTGTGGGTGGTGGCCTCTTCTATCTACTGGGGCGATGGGCCACGTCGAGGCCTATTCATTCGCCGCCTCGATAGTATTATACCTTCTCCAGCCCCGGTCTGGCTGCGGCCATACTCAGGCAGGGTAACCGGGTGGGTATATGTGTAATGAGCCCCGTCTTCTTCCCTAGTTATAGTCAAGCACTACGACGCTAGTCTCTATAGGCAGGCTTGACTTGGTGACGGAGAGCTTTGGCTGGGAGACGAATTCTTTTACTCCCATCTCTTTGAGGAAAGGCTCAAGAGGCGCCAGTTCTATCTTGACCACCTCGGTCTTGAAGTGCATCGGTATCACCAGCTTGGGTTGAAGCAGGCTTATGGTTTCGACCGCTGCCGTTGCACCAATTGTAGCTCCTCCTCCCACGGGCACCATCAGGATATCGGCATCGCTCATCTGCTCGATCTGCTCCGCTGTCGGCACGTGTCCCAGGTCTCCAAGATGGCAGATGCTCACCTCCTCGATCTGTATTAAATAAACGGTATTCTTACCTCGCTGCTCGCCCATTTCGGCATCGTGAAAGGTGGCTATGCCATTGATGAAAACGTTGGCTATCTCGTACTCGCCCGGCCTGCTGATAACCCTGGGGTTTCCGGTAACACCTCCCAGGTAACTATGCTGGGGATGTTGATGGCTCACAGTGACAATGCTCGCTGTGGGCTTCTTCACAGGGTAGCCTAATGTTTTGTCAAAGGGGTCAGTAACGATTGTGGCTTCCTTCCCCCTTATTCTGAAGCATGAGTGACCCAGCCAGACGATCTCCATGTTACCTAATCCCTCCGTTCCTTTAATTGTAAGCGTTCAGGCACTTCTATGTCCCCCTGAGCCCTTCGCTTCGCTCGCAATGACACGGAGCTTTGCCCCTGCCCCCCTCCTCCAGGCCTTCAGCTAAGAATGAGAGCACGGTGAACAGTACCTATAGTCTGAGCTTTACTGGGAAAGCAAACCAGCCTTCCTGGTGATCCAGCTTACGCCGAACAGAAGTACAATGCAAACGCCGAATCCTACTAATTCCAGCTTCTCTACTCCCAATATATTCGCTGCCTGCAATCTGTTTATGGCCAGCGCTGTCCCTCCACCACCGATTATAGCCGCTATTGCGCCTGCTGAGTTCACCTTCAGCTTATCTTTGTAAAACCCTGCAATTACCGGAATTACTATTCCACTGGTAAAGATAGTGTACGCCAGCAAGAGCGAGCTAATTATGCCGGGACGCTGCCAGGCGATTAGCAAGGCAGCGGCTCCAAGTAAAATCACGCCAGCTCTGGTGATAATGAGGCTCTTCCGCTCGCTCATTTCTGGAGAAATGCGTTTATAGACATCCTGACTCAGTATGGTGCTCGTGGTCAGCAGGATGGTATCTGCGGAGGACATAATGGCGGCCAGCAGAGCTGCGGCCACCAGGCCGGCTACTCCGATGGGCAGAATGTTTTCAATCAAGGTGGGAAAAGCGAGCTCGGAGGCTTGTGCGAAAGACAGGGTAGGATTTTGAGAGGAAATATCAGGGAAAAGGGCCATTGCTCCCATGCCTATCAGCACGAATATGAATGCAACTGGTATTGCCACCAATCCTGCCCCGATCGCAGATGACCTGGCCACTTTCTCATCACGTGCGCAAAACAGGCGGGAGTATATATCGGGGCCTACTATGTAGGTCGAGCCCGTCAGGATTAGAAGTACCACCAGTGGATACCATTCGAAACTCGAATTCGTCGGGAAGGAGAAGTACTCCGAGGGGAGGGAAGAAGTCAATCCACTGATCCCTCCCATGCGATCTACAACGAATCCCAGGGTTATCAGGATTCCTACTATCAATATGCCAAACTGGACAAGGTCGGTCCTGATTACTGAGTACTGGCCTCCAAGAACCGTATATATAACAAATACGAGAGCGGAGATAGCCATTAGGTGAGAAAGGTCAAAGGGCAGAAAAACGGTAAGAACTTTGCCCGCAGCGATTATCTGCGCAGCCACGATGGCTATCCAGGCAACCACGATCAGGATAGAGGCTGCGAGCCCCGCTTTTCTGCCGTATTGCTTCTCCAGCAGCTCTGGCAGGGTATAGAGCCCAAACCTCCTCACTTTACGAGCAAAAAACAAGCCCAATATTAACAGGCCAATCGCACCCACGAGAAGCCACCAGGCACCAGGAAGCCCCATTCTGTATCCGCGGCCTACCATGCCGATCGCGACTGATGATCCTATGAATGTAGCGCAGAGCGAGCCGGCAATGAGCAAGGTAGTGCCGCTGCGGTTGGCTACGAAGAAGCCGTCATTGCTCGAGGCTTGCCTCTTTCGATAGACATAGACGCCTATGGCTAGCATGCCCAAAAAGTAGATTATGATGATTGCGAGATCAAGCAATTCACCTTTCCTTTCACTAGTCTTTGTTGCATTGTGTGGTCCATCTTTCGCATAGCTCTGGATTGAACATAGGCTGGGTTCTAGGAGCCTGACCGCTTAGACACTCAAGTCTGGGGCGTTCTCTCGCCGGGGGCCCATTCAATCAACATGGCTGCCCAGCTAAGACCGCCGCCAAACCCGACCATGACCAGACGATCGCCGTTCTTGACCCGACCTTCCTCCACGGCTTCACAAAGAGCGATGGGAATCGAGGCCGCTGAGGTATTGCCGTAGCGATCCACATTGACAAAGAACTTGTCGAGAGGTATGTCGAGCAGTCTGGCTGCAGATTTGATGATGCGCGTATTGGCTTGATGCGGGATGATGAGATCAATATCACTGAGATCGAGGCCGGCGGCGGCGACAACCTCCTTGGTTGCCTGGCACATGATGTTGACGGCGAACCTGTACGTCTCCGGTCCTTTCATAGTGATAAAGTAACGCCCGTCATTCACGCCGCAAGGGCCCGGGGTATAGATGGTACCTGCCCCGGAGCCATCGTTGCCCAAGATAAAGCTAAAGGGCCCTGACGGCGAATCGCTGGCCTGTATCACCACTGCTCCTGCGCCGTCACCGAAGAGCACGCAGGTGCTGCGATCCTGCCAATCCAGAATCCGCGAGTAAACCTCGCTGCCTACAACCAGGACGTTGTTGTAGCTTCCCGCGGCAATGAACTGGCAGGCTGTTGCCAGGGCATAGACGAAGCCGCTGCAAGCGGCATTGATGTCGAAGGCGGCTGCTTTCTTTGCACCCAGGGAGTCCTGTACTAAAGAGGCGCAGGCGGGGAAGATATGGTCAGGGGTGCACGTAGCTCCTATTACTAGGTCGAGGGAGTCCGGTGGAAGCCCGGAAATGGCGAGAGCCTCCCTGCTGGCAAGCACTCCCATCGTCGATGCTGTTTCGTCAGCGGCTGCGATCCTTCTTTCCCTGATCCCAGTACGGCTGCTAATCCAGGAGTCTTCGGTGTTGACCATTTGCTCCAACTCCTGGTTTGTAAGCACCTTGTCGGGCAAGTACTTGCCCCAACCGGTAACCCTTGCATATCGAGTCAAGGGGGGCCCTTTCTTAAGCGCTAATCGAGGAGTTAGTATAGCAAACTTGATACTCAAGGTCAATTGTAATCTGATGGTAAGACCCTCCCGAATTATCCGTTTGAGTGCTTCATGGGTTCTTAATACTAATTGAGTACAATTGTATATAGTCGGTTATGGCCTTATCCATCTTGTGCCAGGGCCGTTGGAATCCCGTGGCAATTGCAATCAAATCGAGGAGGGAGATGATATATTACTATTACGGGAACGAAGAAGACGCCTTGACAAAATTGAGTGTGGGGTGATAGAGTTAGTTATGTGTTAGCACTCTTGGCTTAAGAGTGCTAATTTGGGAGAAGGAGGGAGAATGCTCACGCAGAGGAGAGAGCGTATCCTCAAGATCGTTGTCGGTGAGTATATTTCAACTGGATTGCCTGTGAGCTCGGAGGCTGTTGCTCGCAAGGGGCTGGGGGTGAGTTCGGCTACAATCCGCAACGAGATGATGGAACTAGAGGAAGATGGTTATCTCACTCAACCCCATACCTCAGCGGGGCGCATCCCTGAGGATAAGGGGTATCGTTGCTATATAGAATCAATGATGGGTGGTGTTCAACTTTCTTTAGTCGAACAGCGCTTGATACGGCACCAATTTCATCAGGTGGAGGGTGAGATTGAGGAATGGATTCGTCTTGCTGCTGCTATATTGTCACGCGCGGTGCGTAATGTAGCTATCGTCACTCTACCCAAGCCCTATGAATCCCGGCTCAAACACCTGGAACTTATCTCTCTTCAGGAATTCCTGGCTCTTCTTGTCCTGGTACTCAGGGAGGCCAAGCTAAAGCAGCAGGTTCTTACTTTGGAGGAGGCTGTTACTCAGGAGGAACTCAGCGCGGCGGCCAGGAGACTTACCTCCGCCTGTGGGGGGCTTAGTGGTTCTGAGATAGCCACCAGGGGCTTGGGACTTTCTCGTCTGGAGGAGCAGGTGACCAGGACTGTGGTGCATATAATGCAGGCTGAAGAGGAGGAGGCTTATGAAGACCCCTGGGTCGATGGCTTGCGACACATGCTGAGTCAACCTGAGTTTGCTTCGAGCAGCAGGTTAGCTGCAATTGTCGAGTTTTTTGAGGAGAGGAACCTGCTCAAGTCGCTCCTGCCGCAGGTACTGACAGGAGAAGGCGTGCGAGTAGTCATAGGGAGGGAGAACAAACAGGACGTTATGCGTGACTGCAGTGTGATTATTACCAGGTACGGCATTCCTGGGGAGGTCGGTGGAGCCATTGGTGTCATGGGGCCGACTCGAATGCAGTACAGTCGTGCTATTCCCACTGTCCGTTTCGTGTCCTCGGTGATGAGTGAAATGCTGGGTGAGCTGTACGGGTCGTAGGCGAGCTGTGTCGTTGCTATTTAGTGATTGGAGAGGGGTGGTGTAGTTTGGCCAGAGGAAGGAAGGATTTTTTGCCGGATAAAGAAGATGCAGCGCATGGAGACGTTGAAGAGCGGGAGATTGAGGTAACGGAGGACTTGGAATCGGTTAAGAAGGAGCTTGAGGAGGCGAAGGAGCAGGCGGAGAAGCATCTGGCCAACTGGCAGCGAGCGGAGGCGGACTTCATCAATTACAAGAGACGCAACGAGCAGGAACGTGCTGAGATAGCCAGCTTCGCTAATGCCAGTCTCATCAAGGACCTGCTTCCCGTCTTGGATGACTTTGAGAGAGCTCTAGAGAACGTTTCTGATGATTTCGATGGACCTACTTGGGTCGATGGTATCAGGCTCATCCATCGTAAGCTTAAAGCGGTTCTCGGGGAACGGGGGCTTTCAGAGATTGAGGCTGAGGGCGGGGCTTTCGACCCCAATCTCCACGAAGCCGTGATGTGCGTGGACGGTGAGGAAGGGAAGATTTGCGAAGAAATACAGAAGGGCTATAGACTTCGCGATCGCTTGCTCCGCCCTTCCATGGTTAAGGTGGGGAAGGAAGGGGCTGAGTCTGCAGAGGGCTGAGAATATATCAATACAACTCCGTGGAGGTAGGATATGGGTAAAGTAATCGGTATCGATCTGGGCACGACCAATAGCTGCGTTGCTATTATGGAGGCAGGGGAGCCAACAGTTATTCCGAGCCAGGAGGGGGGTCGGATTGTCCCCTCTGTGGTAGCGGTGAGCAAGACCGGCGAGCGCATGGTGGGGCAGGTTGCCAAGCGCCAGGCGGTTACCAACCCGGAGAATACCATCTTCAGCATCAAGCGGTTTATAGGGCGCAAGTTCAATGAAGCCACGGTGAAGGCAGACCAGAAATTGGTGCCCTTCAAGTTGAGCGAAGCCCCTAATGGCGATGTCCAGGTCAAGATGGGCGACAGGGAGTACAGCCCATCGGAGGTCTCGGCGATGATCCTGCAGAAGATGAAGGCAGATGCCGAGGCTTATCTTGGAGAGAAGGTCACTGAAGCGGTGATAACGGTTCCTGCCTACTTCAGTGATAGCCAGCGGCAGGCGACCAAGGATGCCGGCAAAGTCGCCGGGCTCGAGGTCCTGCGCATTGTCAATGAGCCCACTGCTGCTGCCCTGGCCTATGGACTGGATAAGAAAAAAGACGAGACTATCGCCGTCTATGACCTCGGAGGGGGCACCTTCGATATCTCGATCTTAGAGCTGGGCGAGGGGACCTTCCAGGTCAAATCGACCAATGGCGATACCCATCTGGGCGGCGACGATTTCGACCAGCGTGTAATGGACTGGCTGTGTGACGAATATAAGCGGGATCAGGGAATCGATCTCAGGCAGGATAAGATGGCGCTGCAGCGGCTGAAGGAGGCTGCGGAAAAGGCCAAGTGTGAACTCTCCACCGTGTTGCAGACCGATATCAATCTTCCCTTCATCACCGCTGACGCCTCCGGCCCCAAACACCTGAATATTACTCTGACAAGAGCCAAGCTGGAGCAATTGGTGATGGATCTGGTGGAAAAGACCGTCGAGCCTTGCCGCCAGGCGCTAACCGACGCTGGTATGGCCACCAGCCAGATCGATGAGGTTATCCTTGTCGGCGGTCAGACCAGGATGCCTTTGGTGCAGGAGAAGGTTAAAGAACTTTTCGGCAAGGAGCCGCACAAGGGCGTCAACCCTGATGAGGTGGTTGGCGTTGGAGCGGCGATTCAGGCGGGGGTGCTCAAGGGGGACGTCAGGGATGTGCTGCTGCTCGACATCACTCCCCTTACTCTGGGCATTGAGACCCTGGGTGGGGTGATGACTTCCCTCATCTCCCGCAATACCACTATCCCCACGTCGAAGAGCCAGATATTCAGTACGGCTGCCGATAACCAGCCCGGCGTGGAGATTCATGTGCTTCAGGGAGAGCGTCCTATGGCTACCGATAACAGGACCTTGGGGCGTTTTATGCTTGATGGCATCCTTCCCGCTCCTCGTGGTATGCCTCAGATCGAGGTTAGCTTCGACATCGACGCCAATGGTATTATCAGCGTCAAGGCCCATGATAAGGGCACGGGCAGGGAGCAGAAGATAACCATTACCGCTTCCAGCGGCCTGAGCAAGGAGGAGATCGAGCGCCTGCAGCGCGAGGCCGAGGCACATGCGGCTGAGGATGTTAAGAAGCGTGAGGAGATTGAGGCCCGTAATGTGGCTGATAACCTGGCCTATACTGCGGAGAGGACTCTGAGAGAGCAAGGAGATAAGGTGCCCTCTGACCTGAAGGAGGAGCTTGATGGCAAGATAGCGGCGGTGAAGTCGGCTCTATCTGGAAGTGACGTTGAGCAAGTCAATCGCTCTGCTCAGGAACTTTCTGAGGCATTGCAGAAGGTAGGCGCAGCCGTCTACGAGCAGGCAGGAGCTACACCGCCTCCCGGTGGGGAGGAGGCAGGTGCTGAGGAACCAGGCGCGGAGGAACCGGGCAAGGGCGACGAAGGAACTGTAGAGGGCGAGTTCCGCGAAGTATAGTTAAGGGCGTCGTGTATGCAGGCACAGCGCGCCGGCCCTGCGTTCGCATAACCATACAAATAAGGCGGGTATTTCCCGCCTTATTTTTTATCACATTGTTGCGAAAATACAGGTTGGCAGCTTCGAGTGGGTAGGTTGGCTGACGTCGGCCAACCTACGCCAATGAATTTCAGTTGATAGGATATGTGTGATGCAGCGAAATCCCCCGCTTGTCTCAAGCATACACGGGCCTATCATTTTCATCTTCAGTGCTGCCGATGGCAATCGGCGTGATAGGTTGCGAGGTGCGGGGAGCGAGGTTTGACCAGTACCTGAAAGGGGTGTACACTTTTAGACACCCGGGCTGGAAAATGGAGTTGGCCTGTGTTCGAGATAGAGGCTGCCTCCAACTTTCAGGAGTAAAGGTTGACGCAGCTAAGATGGCAAATCTGCCCCCCGCTTCCGGATGACGTACTGGAACAACGGCTTCGGTATGGATCATTGTCCCCATCTCAGGAAGGGGATCTCTCAACCAAACAACCAGACATAACCCCGCTACTTGTTCAATTGCTCCACAATCGAGGCATCGTAGACCCTGCTGGGTTCGAGCCATACTTGACTGCTGACGAGAGGCTGGCGCATGTACCTCTCCTCCTCACGGACATCGACAAGGCTGTGACCAGGATACTCCGCGCCTTGCTGGGAGACGAACTCATTGCCGTATATGGCGACTTCGACGCCGATGGCATTACCGGTACGGTTCTATTGATAGAGGGGATCTCGCGGCTGGGGGGAAGGGCTGTTCATTACATTCCTCATCGCCTTGACGAGGGACACGGGTTAAACCACGCCGCTCTCAAGGGCCTGAGAGAACAGGGCGTTAGCCTGGTAGTGACGGTCGATTGCGGCATCGG
>DAOUTY010000213.1 GCA_030668425.1 Chloroflexota bacterium | reverse complement strand
TGATGAAATGGAAATAGGTTCCTTTTTCTCGTCCGTCGTGCCACAGCCCATAGCTCAACACAACAAAGGTCCGGCGCGTCATATACAAGCCATAGTTTAGGCAGAGCAGTGAAAACGCCCCTCAGTCGCCCCTTTTTATATCAGGATGGCATAGCCCTGGCCTACTTCATGGGAGACCAGCTATCCGTGCGCAGGAGCTTACTCTCCCATTTATCGCGGTACTTGAGCCCCTCTACCATCCATTCTCCTGGCTGGGGCGGCGGCTCGCCGAAGGTGATGATGAAGGAGAACAGCTCGAAGTTATGAATCTTGGAGAGTAGAATCGCCTCATGAAAGCGGCCAGTCCCCGGGCAGGTGCGCCAGCCAGCGGCAGCTGTGATGACGTAGGGTTTTACGGCCTCCATCTGCGGCTCAAGCACTGTATGCAGGGCTTCGATGTATTCATCCATCAGGCCAGGGTAGGGCCAGCCCGTATCGTGCAGGTAGACGGATGGCAGATCGTCGTCAGTCGGGGCCTCCACCGAGGTGAAGTCAACCTCTTGAAGGGGTGACCGTGGGTTGGGCAGGAGCAATTTAGCCTCGACGTCCCGGCGATACTGGCACACATCGCGGTTCCACGCCCTCCAGTTGGGATCAGCTACCATTCGCTCGACCATGGTGCCCCAGGATTGCCAGTCCCTGACAGCCGTGATGGAGATCGCCTGGTAGCTCACGTTCGTGCCGGTGGCAAGTTTGAAGAACCACAGCACTCTGGCCAGTCCGTCTTTCTCGATCATCGGTCTCCACTGGGTACGCATAGACTCGGAGAAATCCTCCATCTTGCCACCGATTACGTCATGGGTTTCATGCAGGTAGATCATAGCTCACGCTCCCTCCAGTGTAATTATGGTCGGCTCTTTGAAGAGTTGGAATAGCGTTGATTAATCCCCAAAAGTCCGCAGCTCGATGTCATTGCGAGCCCTTCGCTCGGTGTCATTCTGA
This sequence comes from Chloroflexota bacterium, assembly GCA_030668425.1. GTDB lineage: Bacteria > Chloroflexota > Dehalococcoidia > SZUA-161 > SZUA-161 > DAOUTY01. Next base: position 2,436 of record DAOUTY010000213.1, on the reverse strand, counting down.
GCGCAGCGAAGAATCCCTCGAAGCTCAGGGCAGGCTCTGCGAAGCAATCCAAACGCCGTTCCCATCACTGCCCTCTGGATTGCCGCGTCGCTGACGCTCCTCGCAATGACCTGATATCTTTTTCAGACATCCTACTCCGTTGCCAGTATCCGGCCCAGTGGGCTGTCGCCGGTTAGAAGCTCCTCGGCCTCACCGATGATTCTGTCTATCAGTTCTTTGACTGTGACGATTCCGGTGATCGTCCCTACCGCCATCGATCCTCCCATAACGGGCATAGGCCGGGACACAGAGTGTGGCTTAGCGTCGCCCACCAGTTGCCACACCTCCTGTTTGCGGGTCAGTTCCTCCAGCCCTGGAGGTGGCGGTGCGAATATCTTGTTTCGCAGGTCAGGATCGCTGGGACTGGCCTTTACCAGCGCCTGCTTGTGACGTTCAGCGATGGGGCACTCTTTTGTGGCCATGAAGGCAGTGCCTATATATACTCCCTCTGCCCCCATTGCCAGTGCTGCCAGGAATGTGCGGCCATCTCCAATCCCCCCGGCAGCGATCACCGGAATACCGAGCATCTTCGTTGCCATGCTGATGCTGGTCAGCGTGCTCAAATGGAGGGCGGCTTTTTCCCCCTCGCCTTCGATTCCCACCATGACCACTGCATCGGCACCGTGGCTCTCGGCCGCCTGAGCATGCTTCAGGGTGCCAACCTTGTGAATCCAGGGTATGCCTGCCTCTTTGATACGCTTCCCGTGGTCTTGAGCTTTGTAGGCTGAAGTGAATATCGCTGCCACCCTCTCCTCTATGGCCACTTCACGCAATTCGTTGATATGGGGATGGCCAATAAGCGACAGGTTCACCCCAAAAGGCCGGTCTGTCATCGACCTGGCCTTACGGATGTCCTTTCGCAGCTTCTCGGGGGTGTTTAGCGCGGTGGCGGTGATGATTCCAAAACCACCTGCCTCAGAGACGGGCGCTGCCAGGACAGCCCTGCCGAATCCACCGAATGCGCCCTGTATAATAGGATACTTACAACCCAGCAGGTCGGTGACCTTCGTCCACCACTCCATGTAGTTTTACCTTCCTTATTCAGCCTGTGTCGAAGCTACCAGCTTCTTGGCAGCCCCAGCCCCAGCGAGCAGATGAGATTTCTCATGATCTCAGAGGTTCCCCCGGCCATGTTCAAGCCGGGGCATAACTGGTATTCCTTCTCGAATCTGCCTTGAAGCGGCGCCCACCTTGATTCTTTTACCTGCCCGTAGAGTCCCAGGATTTCGCTTCCGGCATAGGTAAAGCGCTGCACCAGCTCGGTGGCGAGGGCCTTTGCCGCCGCTGCCAGGGGGGCAGCCATTATCAGGCCACCTTTCATCTGCTCCCAGAGTATCGAGTATGAAAAAGCGCGGCCTGCTTCGATCTCGATCGCCAGTTGGGCCAGTGTATGCCTGACGAGCGGGTTATTGGCGAGGACCTCACCTCCCCATTTGGGCTCTTTGCAGAACTCAACCAGCTCCTCTAACTCTCGCGTTAGATAGGCGAACAGCTGGATCATGGAGCGTTCGAAGTTCGACGTCATCTGGGAAGCGACCCAGCCCTGATTCTCACCGCCGACCATGTTGCGTGCGGGGACGCGAACATCATCGAGGAAAACCTCGTTGAAAAGGTGCGAGCCTTCCAGGTTCAGGATAGGTTCAATGGTAATACCCGGCGATTTCATATCGACCAGGAAGAAGGAGAGTCCACGGCTTCGCTTCTCCTCGGGATTCGTCCTGGCGAGCATAAAACCCCAGTCGGCGCGGTGGCCGCCGCTGGTCCACGTCTTCTGGCCGCTGATAATGTAGTCGTCACCGTCCCTTACCGCACGGGTGGTAAGGGACGCCAGGTCGGAGCCGGCGCCGGGCTCGCTCCACAGCTGAGTCCAGAATATCTCAGCCCGGGCTATGGGAGGCAGATGCTCTCTCTTTTGCTCGTCGTTTGCGCTGAAGAGAAGAGTGGGCGCAAGAAGGGCTATGCCCCAGTGATCGACCCCAGCCCCTCTGTGGTAGCCCATAACGTCGTTGAAGATGAACTGCTCCACCAGGGAAGCATCCTGCCCGCCGTATTCCCTGGGCCAGGGCCGGGCAAGCCAGTCCTTAGCCGCCAGCTTCCTTGCTGTTTGCTCGTGGAACTCCCAGCACTCATCTATTCCGAAGATGGCCTCCATGGATGTTCCCCATTGAGGTGGGGCCTTCTTCATCTCTTCTTTGAAGAAGTCGTCGAACTCCTTTCGCAGCGCTTCCTCTTCAGGTGTGAATCGAAAGTCCATTCCTGTCTCCTCTACGGCTGCTGTCTTATGCCGTTACCTATTCAGCCTTGTACTTGCCGATCTCCAGGTCAGGCACAAGGTCCATGCCGATGTGTCCCTCCCTTTCGAGTTCGGCATACTCCTCGTCGGAGACCTTGAGAATC
>DAOUTY010000152.1 GCA_030668425.1 Chloroflexota bacterium | reverse complement strand
GCAGAGCCGCCCCGTGCTCACTGATTCATTTCTGAGTAGCTTTCTGGATGACCACGAGAGATTTATCTGCTGAATGCGTTCCGCTTCAGCACTTTGAAACTTGTCCAGGCCCGACTGGGCTACTCCCGTGCTCTCCGCAGTTTTGGCCGCGAGTGCCCCCACTGACTCCCCTGGCGTAAAGCCAGAAAACCGCCTGGGCAACTGGATGTTTAGATGTCTGGATGGCTGTCTTAGTTTTGGCCTTAGACGTGTGTCTTGCGGAGGGGGATTTCCTTGATGAAGAGGTTGACCACCCAGGCGATAGCAACGACGATAAGGCCGATGAAGAAAACCTGCGTGATGGCGGAACTTAGAGCCAGCTTCAGCGCCTCGAATACGTGCTCGAAGAGCGCTGCTCCCTGCTCCCCGAAGGGTTCGAAGAAGCCCCACAATTGCTCCGCGGCCTCAGGGCTCATCAACGCCTGGGGATTGTGAGCCAGGGAGTCCAGTGGCTCTGGCGAGATGATCTCTTTTGCTGCTGGGGAGATTCGGGTGACGAGTTCGGAGGCAAAACGGTTGTTCATAACGGAGCCAAAGATAGCCAGGCCTAACGCGCCGCCGATAGAGCGAAAGAAAGCAGTGGAAGAAGTGGCCACTCCCATAACCGCATAGGGGACTGCATTTTGGACCGCGATAGTATAGAGGGGCATAGTGATGCCCAATCCGATGCCTGTCAAGATTATGTAAAACACGGCTCTCGCATAGCTGGTTTCAACTGTCATAGTAGAGAGCAGTCCCATGCCCAGGGCTATGGCGGCCAGGCCGAACATGCCCTGTAGCCGGTAGTGTCCCCCGGCGCGCGACAGCACCTGCCCGGAGACGAGGGCGCCCGCTACCACCCCCAGCATCATAGGAGTTAGAAAGCTGCCGCTGGCGGTGGCAGATAACCCGAGTACCCCCTGGAAGAAAAGCGGGACGAAGATGATGCCGCCGAACATACCGATACCCGTAATGAAAATGACTATCGTTGAGATGGCTACAATCCTGTTCTTGAAAAGCCACATGGGAATGATGGGTTCATCGCTTCGACCCTCTATTACTATGAACAGGGCGGTCATGGCTGCTGAGAAGACAAACATACTGATGATGGGAACGGAGACCCAGGGATATTCGACGCCTGCCCAGGTCAGGGCGAGCATCGTCGGCACCACGGCGAGTATAAGGGTTACTATGCCGGGATAGTCGATCTTGGGCTTCGCATTGCTGGGTCGGAAATTGGGGAAAAAGAATATGAACAGGCCGATGATCAGGATTCCGAGGGGGACATTGACGAAGAAGACCCAGTGCCAGGATAGGTTGTCGGTTATGAATCCGCCAAGCGTCGGCCCTATGATAGAGGATATTCCGAACACTCCTGTCATGAGACCCTGATACTTCCCCCGTTCCGCGGGAGGGAAAAGGTCGCCGATAACGATGAAGGCATTGGCCATCATGATTCCCGCGCCCATACCCTGAAGTCCCCGAAAGATGATAATCTGTGTCATCGTCTGGCTGAGGCCGCAGAGGAGAGAGCCAGTTATAAAGATCGCCAGTCCAGCGATGTAGAACCACTTGCGGCCGTACATGTCGGTCAGCTTACCAGTGATGGGGATTGTAATAGTAGAGGCTATTATGTAGGCTGTGGTGACCCAGGTGTAGTGGGCGAAACCGCCGAGGTCGGTGATGATGCGCGGCATGGCGGTGCCGACAATCGTCTGGTCCAGCGAGCTCAGGAACATAGCCAGCATCACGCCGGCCAGCGTGATGAGTATCTGCCGTCTGGGCAGTGAGCGGATGCCGAGTATCTCTGGCTGGGTTTCCGGGTTCTCTTGCTCTTGCGCCATGCTTTGTCTTTGACTGCGTCTACCTGTGAATCGATCGCGTAAAGTCTTTCTCCTCCGAGAGCCGCATTAGGTTCTATCTTATCACAAAGCCACTCGGCGGTCTCTTCGTCTGCAGATTGAATAAGAGGCTGTTTTGCTCTATCCTTGTCTAAAATGAATTCAAGCTTGCAGGATAAAGCCAGGGAGCTTCTGGACGGTAATGCCAGGAGGGGCAGTGGGTACTACTATGTCTCCCCGTCGAGGAGGAAATATCCTCATCAATGGTCCTGGGATTCCTCGTTTCATGCCATCGTCAATTGCCGCATGGGAAGGGTCGACCTCGCCAGAGACGAGGTCTCCACTCTACTGTCAAAGATGTTGCCCGACGGCACGCTGCCTCATATCATTTTACACGACCGTGGCCTGGTTTCACCGGCGGGTCGTGCATTTAGAAAGTATTATTGGCCGCAGCCCGACCGATCCCCGTTAGTGCAGCCGCCGGTCGTTGCACTGGCCGTCAGAGAGATCTGGCAGAAGGGCGAGGATATCGGCTTCCTGCGGGAAACCCTCCCGCTTCTGGAAAGCCATTTCGAATGGTTGGGAACGCAGCGCCGTTTCGGTAATTCCAACCTCGTCTCCATCTTCTCACCTTGGGAATGCGGCCTGGACCACAAGCCGGGTTTCGACCGACTTATGGGCAAGCTCGCCAGGCTCCCGTTCGGCCTGTATATAGCCCTGTATACCTCAGAGCGAAGGCTGGCACGGCTCAACTTCGATTCCGCGGAAATCGTGAGTAGAGGTTACTTCAATGTCAGGGAGGTGCTGTTCAATACTGTCTATGCTCTGGGGCTGGAAGCGCTGGGGACGATGTACTCCGTGATTGGTGAGGGCTCAAAAGCGGAGCATTTCCGCGTGCGTGGTGAAAACGTGGGAAAGGCGATTCTCGAAGAGTGCTATGATTCGGCTTCCGGTCTCTACTTCGACATCGACGTGCGTACCGGGAAGCTTATCCCGGAGCCGAGCATATCCTGTCTTATGCCAATAGCGCTTGGCGGCATGCCCAAGCAAGGGTGTGAGGCGCTGGTAAGGCACTTAACAAACCCTGATGAGTTCTGGCTTCGGTACCCCATCCCCTCTGTCCCCAAAAGCAGCCGCCACTTTCAGCCGGAGGCCCAACGGTATCTCTGGCGTGGTCCCACGTGGATCAATACCAACTGGCTGATAATGGAAGGCCTGAAGAGGCATGGGTACTATGAGCTGGCGGATGCAGTCGCTCAGAGCAGCAGGGAGCTCGTTGAGCGCTCTGGGTTCTGGGAATACTATAACCCCCTTACTGGAGAGGGGGGAGGCGAAAAGGACTTCGGCTGGTCTACTCTGGCAGCTATTATGTGATTGTGAAAATCGCAGGGGCGGTTCGCGAACCGCCCCTGCCTTGACAAAGGCAGTTCAGCTACCTAAAGTGTCCGTGATGCAAAGGAGTTCTCGTTTGATTGGCCAGCCCAAGATCCGCTTCCCTGAAGATGAAGGAGCGCACCCTGATTTCCCGGCCGAATGGTGGTATGGGCATTTCAATCTCACCGATTCCCAGGGCAGGGAGTACGGGGCAATGGCGGCCTACTTCAGTGTCGGGCTCAGGATTCTGGCGATTTCCGATGTCGAAGTGGAGCAGTTCTACCATGCGGTTTCCAGCTCGGCCCTGCATCAGGCTGAGGGATTCCTTGAGCTTCACTGGGGCCGCGACCACTGGTACCGTACCGAACACGATTCGTTCTCCTATCGCCTCGAATCGCACGGACCCGAAATCGGCCTCAACCTGAGCGCTGTTTTGGAGAAGCCCCCTTTACTGGGCTGTGGGAACGGCGTGGTCAGGTGGAGCGGGGGGGACTCTTATTATTACTCCCTCACCCGGCTTCGAGCCAAAGGACAGATCGAATTACCGGGAAGGACTGTGGATGTTGAGGGAATCGGGGTCATGGATCACCAGTGGATGGCCTCCCTGGGCAGGGGGGGTTGGGACTGGTTCTGCATCCAGCTGGACAATAATACCGAGATTATCTTCTGGCATATCGTCAACCTTAGCGAGTCGGTTGAGTCACGGGATCTAACGATCATGTTCTCCGACAGTTCCGTCCACCACACGCGGAAATTCGCGCTGGAGAGGTTGGATTCCTGGGTTTCGCCCGAAAGTGGTAGAGAGTATGGGGTCGCCTGGAGGGTTCGCGAGAAGACCCGTGATCTGGACTTGCTAATCAGGGCCCGGTATCCTCAGCAGGAGGTCAGAATGTTCGAGAGCCTGTCAGTCCCCAACTTCCCCTTCTGGGAGGGAGGCATGGCCGTATCAGGTCGCTTGGATGGCGAGGCGGTTTCAGGCGTAGGCTACGTCGAACTCGTTCGGCCCCCCGAGGGTGCTGAATAGGCACTGGTAGCTTCGCTCTTGTAGATGCTCAGACATCTGGGCGTTTGGATGTTCAGGTTTATGTGTTGTTAGGAGGCGCAAATGGCTATCCATGCTGACGACATGCTTGTTGACAAGCAGGATCAGGTGGAAAAGATAGAGGACTTCTGCCAGGAGGACGAGGTTATCAGGGCTGTTATCGACCTGAAAGGTATGGGAAGCGGATTCGTAGGCATCACAGACAAGCGGATTATTTTCTACGACAAATCGCTGGTGACGGAACGAAAAGCCATGGTCAGCATTCCCTATAGCCGGATCAGCGCGGTGGGCAGTGAGGATGACAAGGGGTTTCTGATAAGGAGCGGCCGTTTTGTAACCAACAAGCTCACGATCAGTGGTCTTGGGTTTGACGATAGAACATTCGAATTCCGGGGCGGCGACAAGGCACACCAAGCCCACCAGATCATAATGGAGTATATACTCTGAGGTTTGAGCCCCCTCCCTCGAGCTCCCTCCCGCCAGGGGAGGGAGGATTAGGAATTCCTCTCCCTTCACAGACGAGTTATTATTCTATCGACAAGATGTCTCAGGAAGGCCCAGCAACGGGCTCCAGACGCTCGAAG
>DAOUTY010000068.1 GCA_030668425.1 Chloroflexota bacterium | reverse complement strand
TTATGGCCCTGGAGCGGGCGAGGGCTCGTAACCCGGCTGACGCGTAATAGATATGCTCCTCCCGTACACTGGGGAAGATACGCCGGACCTCTGCCAGCAGATAGGCCACATCATCCGCTTCGGCCTGGACTGCGTCCAGGTCGCCGGAGTAGTCAGTGTCTGTGGTGCCGATGAGTGAATAGCCCTGCCAGGGTATCACAAAGAAAAGGCGGCGGTCTGAGAGGGCGAACAGGACCACGGCGTTGCGGGAGACCCGGGGGGTTAGGAGATGGATACCCTTGGTCCTGCGCACCATGGGCCTGGGGTCAGCGTCAAGCATGCCGCACACGGAATCCACCCAGTGACCGGTTGCGTTCACCACAATGCGTGCTCTGGCCTGGTAGACATCGCCGGATATAACATCATGGACCTGGACCCCGGACACAGCGTTACCATCTCTCAGAAGCCCGGTTACTTTGGCATAGTTCATGGTAGAGGCGCCATGCTCAGCGGCGCAGAGGACGTTTTCAAGGCAGAGCCGCTCAACAAAGGGCGCCTGGCAATCGTAGTAGATATAGGAACCAACCAGGCCGTCAACCTCAAGGTCAGGCTCAAGTTCCAGGGTCTCCCTGCGCGAGAGGCGCTGATTTGATGGCAGACTCTTGTCCGGGTAGAGGTAATCGTACAGGCGTAGACCGAATGGCAGCATCAACCGGGGCAGGAAATTTGACCGGGCTAGAGGGATAACGAACGGCAGGGGATGCACCAGGTGCGGAGCAATAGCGAGAAGGGTCTCGCGTTCCCGAAGATCCTGCCGCACAAGGGGGAATTGTAGCTGCCGCAGATAACGCAGCCCGCCGTGGATTAGTCGCGAGGAGCGGGAGGTCGTGCCGCAGCCGAAGTCCTCTTTTTCCAGAAGCAGTGTATGTAGTCCGCGAAGGGCTGCGTCGCGGGCGATACCTGCCCCGACGATGCCCCCGCCTACCACGATGAGGTCGAAGGTCTCGGCCGCTACGCTATCGAAGTCTCTGTTCACACTGCCTCCTGCTGAGACCGGGTTGCGGGCGAGACTCGTCTTACTGGAGCAGAAAAGTCCTAATTATGGTCCTGTGCTTGTTGTCAGCCAGCGTCTGGACCGCGTTAGAGCCCTGCGCCAGCCACGATATAGAGCGCGCTGCCTCTCCCGGTCCCCGGCAGGCACAAAAGACTGGTCCTCTTTCCACAGCGATGCTATCTCCGCGCGGTCCTTCCAGAAACCCACTGCCAGCCCGGCGAGATATGCCGCTCCCAGGGACGTAGTCTCAACTGACCGGGGGCGCGACACTTTCACACCAAGCATGTCAGCCTGGAACTGGGCCAGGAAGTTATTGGCGGCGGCGCCTCCATCTGCCCGTATCTCGGTCGGCCGTATCCCCGAGGTGGCTTCCATCGCCCTTACAACGTCGCATACCTGGTACGCTATCGCCTCAAGGGCGGCTCTGACCAGGTGACTCTTTTTTGTGCCCCGGGTCAGACCGACGATGGTGCCCCTGGCATACATATCCCAGTGCGGTGCGCCCAGCCCCACGAATGCCGGTACGAAGTAGACTCCCTCCGTGTCCTTTACTTCGAGGGCCAGTCGCTCGGATTCCGCGGCATCGGTAATCAGCCCCAGTTCATCGCGCAGCCACTGGATAGCCGCTCCGGCGATGAAGATGCTGCCTTCCAGCGCATACTCCACCGCGTCTCCGATACCCCAGGCGATTGTGGTTATCAGGCCGTGTTTCGAAGCCGTCGGCGCCTTTCCAATGTTCATCAGCACAAAAGCACCGGTGCCCAGTGTAGCCTTGACCATGCCGGGTTTGAAGCACGCCTGGCCGAAAAGGGCCGCCTGCTGGTCACCGGCCACGCCGGCAACCGGGATGCCGCTGGCGATATGTCCAAAAACACCGCTTGAAGGTTGAACCTTCGACAGCATGACCCGCGGGACCCCGAATATCTGGAGCAAGTCGTCATCCCAGTCCAGGGTATGGATGTTGAACAGCATAGTGCGCGACGCATTGGAGATATCGGTGGCATGAACTGCCCCGTCGGTGAGCTTCCAGATGAGCCAGGTGTCGATATTGGCGAACAGCACCTTGCCTTGTTCAGCGAGCGGACGTATGCCCTGAACGTTATTAAGTATCCACTCCAGCTTCGTTGCCGAGAAGTATGCGTCTACCACCAGCCCCGTCTTGGCATATATCGTCTCGGAGAGCCCCTGGCTTTTTAGCTCGTCGCATCTGGGCGCTGTCCGGCGGCATTGCCATATGATAGCGCGGCCCAACGCTTCGCCTGTTTCCCTGTCGATCACAAGGGTGGTCTCTCGCTGGTTGGTGACGCCGATCGCTGCTATATCTGCGTCACTGACGCCTGCGTTGCGCTTCGCCTCTTCTATCGCCTGCAGAGTCTTCTTCCATATATCGTCAGGGTCCTGCTCGACCCAGCCCGGATGCGGGTAATACTGCTCGGTTCGTGCGTAGCCGCGTCCCCGCACGCTGCCGTCCCGGTCAACTAAAAGTGCATGGGTGCCTGTGGTGCCCTGGTCTATTGCAAGGACAAATTGCTTCGTCATATTGTCTGCGTGCCCTATGCCCTTTATTCTAAATGCCTGGTTGCGGACTCTGCGAAGCTTTAAGTCTGCTCAGAGCCGGGCTGCCAGCCAGCCTTCCATGTCGGACAGCACCTGTTCACGCTCCGGCTCATTGAAGATCTCGTGGTAAAAACCCTGGTAGAGCTTCAGCGTCTTGTCCTTCGAGCCAGCCCGGTCGTACAGCAGCCGGCTGCCCTCAGGCTCGCCTAACCGGTCAGCGGTCCCGTGCATAACTAAGATAGGCAGGTTGATCTCCGGCATTTGCGACGGCAGCCTCCGCAGCGTCTTAAGCATCTCCGCGGCGAACCGGCAGGTAATCTTGCCCCGGTACACGAGGGGGTCGTTAACGTAGGCATCCACCACAGCCTTGTCCTGACTGATGTCGGCGGCGTCGAGGACGAAGACGCCCATTCTGGGCATCAGCACGGAGAGTATACGGGCTAATGGTATCAGTGCCGACGGCAGGCCGGAGCCCACCATCAGGCTTGCGCCGGAGAGCAGGAGCCCGGCAAGCTCATGCTGATGCTCGATGACATAGGCGGTGGCGACCGTTCCCCCCATACTGTGGCCGACCATGAAAATTTTAGTATCGCTGTGCTGACTCCTTACCAGGTCGAAAAAGGTCTTGAGGTCGAGGAGATAATCTGAGGACCGGTCAACGTAGCCCCTCGGGCCCTCCGACCTGCCGTGTCCCCGGTGGTCAAGAGCGCAGATGGCGTAGCCTTTGGGCACGAAGTAATCGACCAGGTTTGTATAGCGCCCGCTGTGCTCCGCCCAACCGTGTACGACCAGCAGTACGGCCCTGACGTCTCCCTCCGGCAGCCAGCACTGGTAGTAGATATCGAGGTCCTTATACCCTTTGAATTCGCCTTCGGTATGTTGCATGCTTCCGGCTCCTGCCTGGGGAGACGGCGTCAAATGAGCAAGTCCGGGGAAGCAGTGAGGTCGTCTCCGCCCGTCTCCGTGTGCCAGACTTTAACAAGTTCGACTGGGATTATCAAGTCCGGAGTGTCTGCTGGATTCACACGGAGACCGTCACGCCTTGCTAAAGCGGCTGTTCCACAGTTAAGGTAGCCAAGGCATACCTTAGCGGTGTGAATGTAGATGGAGGCAATTGCAAAACCTGCTAAGGGTGATCATGGAAAATCTGGCAGGATCGAGAACTCACTTCCTTCTTAGATTCAGGCTATCCGCTTGCCCGGTATCGGTGCCTGAGAAAGATAGACCTCATCAACCTTTATGACCCCTATCTGCTTGATGTAGAAATAGACCTTGCCCTTCAGCAACGGTGATTCTTTAGAAAGCGCTTGACCCATGTCGTAGAGCGGCCCGGACCTTTGGAATCCCTCGAAGGTGCCCTTTACTTGATAGGATGACCAGGGGGCTTTATAGACCGTTGCCGCAACCTTCCTGGTGCTAGTCAAGTTCTTTTTAGTTTTATTCATCAACAGGTCTGCGAATATAAGAGTATCCTCGCTCGGTGCCGAGAGCGAAGCGATAAGGGCACAATTGAGCTTTCCCTCGGCATCAACGGTAGCCAGGAACTTGACGGCCTCGGGGTCGTTTATGAGGTCCATAACCTGCTTTGGCATCTTAGCCATGAGTTCACCTCCCTTCTTTTTATCAGCAGCTATTTCGATATAACCTTGGTCTGTAAGCCAAACGATTCTACGAGCCGTTTAAGCTTTTGCATGTGTGCATCGGTAGGGGGTTGAGCGCATTCAAATTCATAATTGCGGTCTAATTTTTTATATTTTGGCTCTCCCAGCCGATGGAATGGCAATAGATCTACCTTGGCCACGCTCTCCAAGACGCTTACAAATTCCATGATATCCCTGATATTGTCCTCTCCATCCGTATATCCCGGGATCACAGGGGCCCTTATGATCATAGGAATCCCTTTACTGGATATTCTTCTCGCGTTCTCCAAGATCAACTCATTGGAAACCCCAGTATAATCTGCATGTTTGGCAGGGTCTATCTGTTTTATGTCGTAGAGCACCAGGTCGACATGCTTTAGGATTTCCTCCATTTCCCCCCACTCTACGTAGCCACTTGTATCCAATGCTGTATGTATGCCCTGTTCATGGCATTTCTTTAGAAACTCCACGAGAAATCTAGGTTGCGCCGTTGGCTCACCACCACCCACCGTAACACCACCACCAGAATTTCGATAAAACAATATATCCCTCTCAACCTCTGAAAATGCTTCATCAGCGGTCATATATTTTCCGATAAGCTCCCTCGCCCCGGTGGGGCATACATCGGCGCACTTCCCGCAATTCTGGCACTTACCTCTGTCTGTCCGCGGTCCATCCGCGGTGAAGTTAATCGCCCCCTGAGGGCAGGCATCCACACACCCTTTACACCCAATACACCTGCTACTGTTAAATGCAATCCGGGGCAGGAATTCCTGTCCCTCGGGATTGTGGCACCACAGGCATCTCAACGGGCATCCCTTCATGAAGACCGTGGTTCTGATCCCTGGCCCATCCTCTGTTGAATACCTCTGAATGCTGAATACGAGACCCTTTTCCCTATGGGCTTCTCGATTCACCTTTTCCTTCTCCCTTCTCACAGTCTATGCTCTATTCTAGCTATGACCTCATCCTGCAAGACCCGACTCAGGCCCACGAAGTAGGCGTTATACCCGGTGATCCTCACCATCAGGTTCTCATAGCTTTCCGGGTTTCTCTGAGCATCCCGCAGGGTTTCCGCATCTATGACGTTCAACTGAAGGGAGGCGCCACCAAGTTCATTATACGTCCTCAGTAGAGCGGCAAACTTTTCCAGTTGCTCATCGGTCTCCAGTGCAGTGGGGTTGATGGTCATTACATGGGAGGCTCCTGAGGGGAGGAGGTCGAAACCCAACCTTGCCACCGATTTCATGGCAGCAGTTGGCCCTTTGACGTCGCAACCCTGGGATGGAGAGGCGCCGTTTGATAGTGGTTCGCCAGCCCTCCTGCCATTTGGCGTTGCTGCGGTAAAGGCTCCATCATGGATGAAATGGTTCCAGGAGAGGTATCCTGCCCTGAACCTTTTTCCGGTTGGGGTTACATACTGGCTCACCTCCCGACACCAGAAGCGGAATATTTCCCTGGCAATAGAATCAACGTAATCGTCGTCGTTTCCAAATTTGGGCGCCTTGGTAATCAACATCTGGCGCATATCCTCTTTCCCCTCGAAATCCCCGCGCAGAGCCTGCAATAGCTCCGCCATAGTCAGCCTCTTGTCCTCAAAAACGATCTTCTTTATCGCTGCCAGAGAATCTGTGGCTGTGGCTATTCCCACCCCATTGAAGGTGGTGAAGTTATAAATCGCTCCTCCATCCCTTATATCCCTTCCCTTCTCCACACATCCATCTATGACAGCAGATAGGAATGGACAGGGCACGTATTTGCCCCTCAGGGCATCGCAGGCCGAGGTTATCTCGGTCACGTGCTCTATTGTCGCCCTAAGCTGCTGTTTATAGGCCTGCATCACCTGCTCAAAGCTTTCAAATTCTAAGGGGTCTCCAGTCTCTACCCCCAGCCGCTCCCCGGTAAGCCAGTCCTTGCCGTCGCCCAGGGCCAGCTCCACGCTCTTAGCAACGTTGAAATGCACATCCACCGTCCCCGAGGTATCCTTGCCCTGGGCCGTGTTCTCCAGACAACCAACTACGCCATAATCAACTGCATCCTCATAAGACATGCCCTCCCCCTTCAGAGCCTCAATGACTACACTATCGAAGTTGAGGATGAGGGGAGAGCCCTGTGTATCGCGGATCATCTGGCAAACCCTGAGCATGAGTTCCTTCGGCGTCCCAGAATGAATCCTCAGGTTTAGCTTGGGCTCCAGCATGTTCAACTCCTGGAATGAATCCAGGACAAGATAGGTCAAATCGTTTGTCAGATCCTCGCCGTTGGATCCCTGACCCCCAAGTGTGATCAACTGGCCAAACCCTGCGTTTCGGCCATGGGGCCCTCCAGTCGTCTGGTAATCATAGGCATAGTTGTGCTTTATAGAGAAGCACTGAAAAAGCTCCATCATCTCCTCTCTGTTCAGCTGCCCCTCTTCTAGATCCCTTTTATAGAAAGGATATAGGTACTGGTCAAGCCTGCCGTAGGAGATACCGGGTCCAGGGTATGACTCAGCGATCATCTCAACCATGTGGGAAAACCAGGTAGCCTGTAGGGCCTCGTGAAATGTCCTGGCTGGATTATGCGGCACCCAGTCACAGACCTCGGCGATCTTTAAGAGTTCTTCTTTTCTTCTGGTTTCGGTCTCAGCCTTGGCCAGCCTTCTCGCCTCCTCGGCATAGCGATGGCTGAACTCAACTATTGCATCGCAGCAGATAATTACCGCCCTTAAGAACTCCATCTTCGCCTCGGATGCGGGCCTCTTAAGGTACCCCTCCACCTCCTCCTTTATTCCCCTGAAGCCCTCTTGCAGCACCTTGGCATGGTTCTGGATGATATGGCCAGGGGTTACGCCGCCGCATGAAAGGCCCAGGCTGAGTATCCTCTGCGATTTGTCGATGAGCTCAGCTTCAATTCTTGTGAATTCCTCGGTCTCCTCCTCGGTGAGGCAGGTTGATAGGGAGGTACAGAACCTGCCTCCAACGATGAGCTCGTCGTTGAGGATATTAACTGGTATCTCCTGAAGTACCTTCTGAAAGAATAGCGCCTTTCTGATGACCAAAGGTTGATCCCAGAAGTCAGTTGGCAGGTCCAACCTGGTCGCCATCGCTGCTAGTCCGTCCCTGTTTGCTTGCAGCACGCCTCCCAGCATATCGGGCACCGAAACAAAATCCATGATCTGATAGACCACATCGTTGGGTATGCCGGTGGTGAATGACATTACGTTATTCTGGAACTCACGCTCTTCATCCATAAAATAGTAGTCCCTTAGGCGTCTTATCCTCGGTGATAGCGTCTTTGATACTTCCCAGAGCTTTCGCTCAGCCATGACCTTTACTCCTCCCTTTTCGTTCGCCCATCTTATCACCATGGGGCTTAATTGACAAAGAATTAATAACTGAAAAGCGATATATCAATTCTACTCCTTTCTCCAACTGGTATGCAGAACTCCACATTATCTGACGAATCGATCAGAATGGTCAACTATCGCATAGATCATTCGACCGTGCTCTTGACGTCTAAGACAGTTGCTTAGTCTTATTGTGAAGAGCCTAGGCCTTCCTCCCCACCGGGATTATATAGAGCGGCGCCTCATCCTCAGGCATGCTCAGGACCTCTTTGACCAACTCATCAACGAAGGCGCCGATGGTAACCGTGCCCAGGTCCAGGGCAGTCGCCTGGAGATAGATATTCTGTGCAGCGTGGCCCGCCTCCATGTGCACATACATCACGCCCCTCTCGCCGTACTTCCTCATTGTCCTCTCATAGACGGCGGAGATGACAATATCTATGGCTCCATCGCGCACCGGGGTTTGGCCGATGGCAGCGTTAGCCAGTTCTTCCCTGACGTCTTCGTCCCTGACCTTGACCAGTTCATGCTCGTCAGGCTCATAGAGGTAGACACCGGGGGCGAGATTGTCAACACTGCCAGCTACCAGATAGACCTCGAGCGGGTACAATGCCCCTGCCGATGGCGCGGTGCGGCCTCCCCATTCCGCAGTTATCCCCTGGGCTGCCCAGAGAAGCTGTGCGACCTCTTCCAGGGTAAGTGCTTCGTCGGTATATTGCCTGACCGATCTTCTGTTGAGCAACGTCTCTTCAAGTGAAACGTTGCCGGTCAGCCTGACCTCGGGCAGCGCTACGATCTCGTAATCGGGTGCCCCTGGCGCAGGTGTCGGTGTTGCTGCTGGCGTAGCGTTAGTGCAACTGGCGAGAGCCAGGACAGCTAGCAAAAGGAGTAAGTTCCGCTTCATCCCTCACCTCCAATACTGTTGA